>CALDID010000028.1 GCA_937901865.1 uncultured Treponema sp. | reverse complement strand
GCTTTTTCTTGCATCTTGCCGGCAGCAAGCTGGTACCAATAAAACGCTTTTTCAAAGATTTGATTTCCTTTCTTTCGTCGCTTTATTGCATCAAGCGGGAAAAAGTTTTTTAGCTCATTTCCTTTCAATAAAGTCTTCGGTCTGCCATGCGGAGTCATCACAAAGCCTAGCGTAAAGGAATTTTCTGAAACAGCCAGCGTGCAAGTAATCTTGTTCTTGGTGAAATTTTCTTCCGCCAGCGTACCCTTTTGCAAAAGCTTATCTAAAATCGGCAAAAAACGCATTTTACGCCTCACTGAACCTTTTACCATAGCCTCGCTTTGCCCGCTCTTAATAAAGTCAAAATCGTTTTCACTCAAAGTTCGTGCAATCGCTTTATCGAAAAACTCTTTTGCACTCAAATTCGTGTGAACCCCAGTTAAATGCAGAAAGTTATCCTTTTCAGCAGAGATTATATAAGAGTCGTGCAGAGTGAAATGCGAAGAAATTAGCAGATAATCGTAAGTGAGAAAGGTCTGTTCGTATGTTTTTGCACCGTCTAAGATTGCGTTAAGTACATTTGTTTTAAAAGATGCTTGTGTCATAAAGTCGAAAAAAAAGACCTGTCTAATGCAGGTCTTTCGCATACAGATTTTAGGTCTCTGTTTTGACCAATGGAACAAAGTTTAACGTCTTTTGCCCGACAATTTAATTATACGATAGCAAAAGAGAATCGTCAAGGGCAAAAAATCGTTCTTTTGCTCTATTCTCTAGCTCAATCGGAGGCGGGCGGCGCGGGCGTGAGCGGCTAATCCCTCCGCATCGCCCAAAATCCCTGCGGCTTTCGCACTCTTCATCGCACCCTCTCTCGATGACACAGTGCGAAGCGTCGTTACCGTCTTGATGAAGACCCGAACCGACAGCCCGCCCGTAAATCGCGCGCTCGAAGAGGTCGGCAAAGTGTGATTTAGCCCCGCCGCATAGTCGCCAAAGACCTCCGCGCTTTCGTGTCCGATGAACAGCGAGCCGTAATTGCGACACATCGAAGCGATTTTGTCCCGCATTTCGCCCGAATCAAGCGCAAGTTCTAGGTGTTCGGGAGCTTTTCGGTTCGCAAGCTCTGCCGCCTGCTCAAGCGAGGCGCACACGATGATGCGTCCGTAATTATCAATGCTTTTTCGCGCCGTTTCGACCGTAGAAAGCGTAGAAAGCTGCTTTTCGATTTCGTCCGCGACTTCTTTCGCCATCTTTTCGCTCGTCGTCGCCAAAATCGGCTGCGCGACCACGTCGTGTTCTGCCTGTGCGAGCAAATCCGCAGCGACCCACTCAGGATTTGCGCTCTCGTCTGCGATGATAAAGACTTCGGTCGGACCTGCAATCATATCAATTCCGACGTTCCCGTACACTAATCGCTTCGCCTCGGCTACAAACTTGTTTCCCGGCCCTACGATTACATCGACTTTCGGCACGCTTTGGCTTCCAAACGCCATCGCCGCCACCGCCTGCGCCCCGCCGAGCGCAAACACGCGATTGACTCCGCAAATATACGCCGCCGCCATGATGTTTTCGTCTGCATACGGCTCATTTGTGCCGTTCGGATTCGCTCTCGGAGGCGTGCATAGTATCACCTCGCCCACGCCCGCCGCTTTCGCAGGAACGACCGTCATCACCACGCTTGAAACGAGCGGAAATCGACCTGCTGGCACATACGCCCCCGCCTTTTCCACCGCGATATTCTTTTGACCCGTGAAAACGCCGCTCTCAAGTTCAATTTCAAAGTCCGTGAAACACTCCCTCTGCGCCTTTGCGAAGCGATACGCCAAATCGCGAGAGTAAGAAAGGGCATCGAAAAGCTCTTTTCGCTCCGCTTTCATCTTATCCGCGGCGGCTTTTAGCACCTCGCTCTTCACCTCAAACGAAGAAAGCGCAATGCGGTCGAACTTTTCGCTGTATTCCGCCAACGCCACATCTCCCCGCTCTTTCACGTCGTTCAGCACGGCTTGCACGCTGTCGATTGTGCCTGTAAACTCTCGTCCGCTGAAGAATTTTTCTTCCACGTCCTCGTATTTCTGTATTTTTATCATTCTTTTTCTCCCAAATCAGCTCTTTATCGCAAAAAACCTCACCCCAAACCCCTCTCCTAGTAGGCGAGGGGGGAAAAGGAGGCTCACTTCTCCTTGTGCCGTCTGTCAAGCTCGTCGTATACGTCTTGCCACGAAACGCCTTCTTTATACAGCAGCACGCTCACGAAATAAATCAAGTCCGCCGCTTCCCAAATCACGTCTTCACGGCTCTCCGCATCGTCAGTCAGCTCTTCTGCTTCCTCCATCACCTTCTCGCGCACCCGTTTTGCGTCAAGTGTGGCGGTGTAACTGCCAGGGCGCGGATTTTTGAAGCGTTCCTCGATGATAGAATACAGCCTTTCAAGGTTGCTTTTCGCCATCGCTTCGGCATTAAAGCACGTCCACGAGCCTGTGTGGCACGTTTCGCCGCGTGGTTTCACCGTCGCAAGCACGGTATCGCGGTCGCAGTCAACTCGAAGACGCACCACTTCCAGAAAATTGCCGCTCGTTTCGCCTTTCGTCCACAATTTGTTTCGCGTGCGGCTGAAAAACGTCAGCTTTCCGCTCTCAAACGTCTTTTCAAACGCCTCTTTGTTCGCATATCCCAACATCAACACTTCGCCAGCCGTACTCTGCGCGATGACAGGTATCATTCCGCCCGCTTTTTCAAAATCAAGACAGCCGATAAACGCATCTTTCAAGCTGACCGCGCCCGTATACAGTGCCATTCCCAGCTGCACATCGCATTTTGCCCTTTCAAGCTCACGGATTTCCTCAACCGAGCTCACGCCGCCTGCAACCACGACGCGACAACTCACCGCCTCGCGCAGTTTTTTGCAAAGAGCGATGTCAGTCCCCTGCATACAGCCCTCTTTTTCCACATTCGTGAACAAAAGCTCGCTGCAATACTTTTCCGCCGCCCGCGCGCCCTCGATAAGCGGCACATCAATCGTTTCTTTCCAGCCTTTCACCGCGATTTTTTCGCCAATCGAATCCACGCTGATAATAATTCTCTGCTTGCCAATCGCTTTTACTAAATCCTCAAGGAATTCTGTATTCAAAACGTTGCCATTCGCGTCTTTTTCGCTCAAGAACGCGGCCGAGCCGATGATAACCTTTTCCGCTCCGAGCGAAATGAGCTCACGAGCCTTCTTCACATCTCGGATTCCGCCGCCAACGCGCACATTTCCGTGGCGCAAAAGGCTTTTTAGAAGCGCGGTGTTCGCCGTATTGCCCTTGCTGTCGGTGTTTCTCATCGCTTGGTCTAAGTCGATGATAGCCACTTCGCCATATTTATCGAATTCGGCGATGAGGGAGGCGGCATCATCGCGCTCAAGCACTAAATCTTTGCCATTTTTAAGCTGGACGACGTGTCCGTCCTTTAAGTCAATCGAAGCAATAACCATACTAAAGATACTATCGTATACTTAAACTTTTTTCAACGGGAGCAGTCCCTTTTTCTCGCCAATCGCCCCTCAATTCTCCCTAATCAAACGCCCCTTCCGCCTATTACCGCCACAGGCGGCTTTGTCAAATTTTTTTTTCTCAGCAACACGAGGAACGAATTGGGCGAGCACGAGTGAATTCTCTCAAAAACGAGGAACGAATCGGGAGAACACGAGTGAATTCTCTCAATAATGAGGAACGAATTGGGCGAGCACGAGTGAATCCTTCCAAAAATGAGGAGCGAATTGGGCGAACTCAAGTGAATTCTCTCAATAATGAGGAGCGAATTGAGCGAACTCGCTTGAGTTCAGACAAAAATGACGGACGAATTGGCTCACCTCGCACGGTTTCTCTCAATTCGTCCGTCATCACGCAGAGAATCAGCTGTGATTATTTGCTTTTCTTCTTTGCGTCTTTGTCGTTTTTCTCTTCCGCTTCGTCCCACATCACCTCGATGCTTCGGTTTTCGATGTTGGGAATGCGCTGATACGTCAAGCACGTCGCCTTATGCACGGTTACGCCGCGAACGCGCGAGATGTAGCCCACAATCAAATCGCCAGGCTTTGGATTGCAGCACTTCGCGATGGTAATAAAGAAATTTGTCGTGTCGCCGATGCGAATTTTGCCCGTGTATCGCTTTTGTTCGATGTATCCCGCGCCGCTATGGTGCTTTTTCGCTCGAAGCGGCTGCGGCGGCATATCGTCATTGACCGCTTTCTGCTTGTCGTAAAGCTCTTTGAAATCAGAATCGTTCTGATACAGCCAACTTCTGATTTTCTGCTTGGCTTTGCTCGTCTTCACCAGCTTTAATTGGTTTTCCGTCGGGTGCGCTTGCGGGTTCGTGATGATTTCGATTATCTGTGTGTTCTGCAAAGGGGTCGAAAGCGGAATGATTTTGCCGTCCGCCTTCGCGCCAACGATTTTTTCTCCGATTGCGCTATGCACATGGTAGGCAAAATCGATAGCCGTCGCCCCCGCTGGCAGCTCCACGACATCGCCTTTTGGAGTAAACACATAGATTTCGTCGCCCAAAAGCTCTTCTTTGAGCTGTTTAAAGAAAGTGTCGTCGTTGAGCTTCTCGCTTCTGAGTTCTTTGAGCTGATTTATTATCGATAAATCTTCAGCTTTGACTAAATCGTGATTTGTTCCCTTTTTATACAGCCAATGCGCCGCGACTCCGTGCTCTGCGACGTTATCCATCTCCGCCGTTCTGATTTGTATCTCAAGCGGGCGACCTTCGCACATCACCGTCGTGTGCAAACTCTGGTATCCGTTCGCTTTCGGCATCGCAATGTAGTCCTTAAAGCGTCCGTCGAGCGGTTTCCAGAACGAATGAACGATTCCGATGAGCGTGTAGCACTCGCTGACCTCGTTGCAGATAACTCTCAGTGCCAAAAGGTCAAACAGCTCGTCCGCGCCCTTGTTTCGCTTTCGCATTTTCTGATAAATCGAGTAAAAATGCTTCGCGCGGCTTTTTATCGACACTTGTATGCCCTGCTTTTCGGCGGCTTTGTAGATTGCCTGCACGGCTTTGTCGAGATACTCTGCTCTCTCCTCTTTTTTCTGCGCGACAATCGACTTGATTTGCTGGAAAACGTCGGGATTTGAGTATTTGAGGCTCAAATCTTCCATTTCGCTTTTGATGTCGCTCATACCTAAGCGGCTTGCAAGAGGAGCCCAGATGTCGATGACCTCTCCTGCAATCGCTCTTTGCGAAGACGGCGGCACGTTGCGCAGATTTCGCATACGGTCGAGCCTATCCGCCATTTTTATGATGATAACTCTGATGTCGTCAATCATCGCAAAGAGCATTTTGCGGATTGAGTCGGCTTGCTGCAGCGTTTTGTTCTTGATTTTCAGCGAAGTGATTTTCGAGGTGTCGCGAATGAGGCTCGCCACGTCAGAACCGAAGAGAGAAGCGATGTCTGAAACGCACGTTTCGTCAACCTCCTCGATATTATGGAAGAAACCTGAGATAACGGTGTCGCTATCCATCTTCATCTGCGCCAAAATGCACGCGACGCGCATTGGGTGCAAATAATACGGCTTGCCGCACGAGCGATTGAGGTTTCCCGTCTTTTCGATGAGGTACGCCCACGCTTTTTGAATGCGCTCGCGGCTCGGCTCTTGGGAATAGAGGGGATATGTTTTGAAAAATGTGTCGATTAAAACGGTGCTATCGGTGATTTCTGTGTTTGTGTCAAACGTTTTGCCCACGCTCATTCTATTTTCTCCTCAAAAAAACACAGTGGATACATCAAGTTCAGTTTTTCTTCGCTTGAAGATTTTCAAACGGCTTTTCGTTTCCCTTATTTTCGATATAAGCGGCGCATAGGTCAATAGCAAAAGCGATTTTTTATCAGAGTGGCTATGGATTTTTTTTCGATTGTGCGATATAATAAAAAAAGAAGCGCAACCAAGGTTGGTTGGTCTTCATTCTATTTTGGTTTGCCTACGAATAGGCTTCGCCGCATAGTGATTCGGACTAGGCGGCTATTTTTTCGCTCCTCGAATTAAAATGCGAGAAGAGGTGCGCTACCAAACTGGATAACCGAGCACCAAAAGCACTACGATTATCACTAAAATCGCTATGATTTTACTTGACATCGCACGCCCTCCAGCTAACTATAATATGACAATTCCCTACGGAACGCCACTTGAGCCAGAAGACCAACCGCCACTAACCTTTTCGGAGCTCGCTAAAGCCCCTATGATTGCGCATTTTTTATTATCGGCGGAAATATTTGGACGAAACAGGCGGAAAACACGTGAAAATAATCGAGGGAATCTTGAAAAAAATAAAAATCTATATTGTTTGTAAAATCTTTGTTAGCTTGAGTATCCTTAAAGCACATGAAGCGGTTTTACAAGTATAATTTAGCTCAAACACAATTCGTTTGATTAAATTATTTGGGGAGTTTAAAAGCTTTATGAACTTTTTTCTGAAATCAGTGGTCGCTTTTAGTTCGTTTTTCTTTTTTTCAGCTGCATTCGCTCAAACAGTTCACACAAAACAGACTTTATCTGTTGATTCTGCCGTCAGCCTTGCGCTCGAAAACAATATTTCGCTCAAAGAAGAATCCATTACGCTCAAAGGCTTGGAGAGAACGAATAAATATTCGTGGAACTCGGTCAGTCCGTCAGTAGATGCAGGCGCGTCGTACTCAAAGCCTGTCGCACCAAGCGAAAACGGGGACGGCACGCTCTCGATTTACGGCACGGCGCAGATTAGTTTTACGCCTTCGCTGTACACGACGGTCAAAAGCGCGAAAATGAATTATGAAAACGGCAAACTTTCGTATGAAACTGCCGTGAAAACAGTAGAACTCAACGTCAGAAAGGCGTTTTACAAAATCCTTTACGACAAAGACAACATCAAATTACAAGAACAAAACTTAGAAAGCGCGCAAAAGCAATATCAGCAGAACTTGCAGAAGTATAATCAGGGCGGAATTCCGCGCCTCGATGTCTTGTCCGCGCAAGTTGCGGTCGAAAATCAAAAGCCGAAAGTGCAAAGTGCGCAGACGACGTACGAAAACGACCTCGCTTCGTTTAAGCAGACGCTCGGAATTGCGCAAGATGTGGAGCTGGAGCTGGAAGGCAGCCTTGACGAGCTATTGAACATCGGCGAAATCACGATAGAAGATGTGGAAATGAACTCGGCGGAGATAAAGGCACTGGAAAACAAGCTGGAGCTGGCAAAAACTGCGGTGCTTGCCTCACGGCTCAATGCGTATGCGCCGACGCTGAGCGCAGGATACAGGATTCAGAGGAGCAAAACGGGAAGTGCGGACGCGGTGGACTCTGGAACTCTTTCGGCAAGCGTTACGATTCCGCTCGATTCGCTGTTTCCGTGGAGTGCGAGCGCGCAAAACGTGGCGAGCGCAAAAGACAGCGTTGAGAATATCGAATTGCAGATTGAAGACGCAAAGACTTCGCTTAAAGTCAGCACAGACAGCTATTTAAGAAGCATTGCGCAGTCAAAATCTTCTATAACATCGCTTCAAGCAAGCGTCAATTTGGCAAAAGAAACCTATGATATGACCTTGACGGCGTATCAGAGAGGTTCAAAGGATTTATTATCGCTTCAAAATGCGCTCGACGACGTTTTGGCGGCACAGGTCAACTTGAAAAGCGAGGTGTATTCGCTGATTTCAAGCATACTAGAGCTTGAAAACGTCATCGGTGTTCCGTTTGGCACGCTTATCAAATAACGAATAGGAGTAAATATATGGCAGGAACGAAAAACGCAAAGCTAAAAGGCGTTATCGCAGGTGCTTTTTTGGCACTCGTGGTGATTATGATTTTTGTCGCACGCATTCAGAGCAAAAAAGGCGGCAAAGGTATGGGAATGAAAGGCAGGGGCGGACAAGCGACGACTGTTTTTTCAGTGAAAACGATGACGGCAGAGCTTTCGACGCTTCACGATTACGTCGCGACGAACGGAGAAGTGGAAGCGCAGAGCTCGATTGAGGTATTTCCCGATATGGCGGGCAAAATCAAGAACGTATATGTCAATTTGGGCTCGCCTGTTAGAAAAGGGCAGGTCATTGCGCGCGTAGACCCGTCTGACCCAGGCACGCAATACGCCTTGTCGCCTGTGTATGCGCCGATTTCTGGCTCTATCGTGTCAACTCCGCTCAAAGAGGGAACGACCGTGAGCAAAACGAGCGCGATTACGATTATCGGCGATGTGGAAAGCCTGCAAATCACGGCGAATATTCCAGAGCGATACGTTGCTCTGCTGAAAACGGGCTTGAGCGCGGATATTTCGCTTGAAGCGTATCCAGGCGTTGTCTTTAAAGCCACCGTTTCGCGCGTGAGCCCTGTTGTTGACGCTGCGAGCCGCACAAAAGAGATTATTTTGAACTTTGATAAGAAAGACAGCCGCATAAATGCAGGTATGTTTGCAAAGGTTACGCTGTATACTCGCGATTTTACGGGCGCAGTGATTATGCCAAGCGATTCAGTTGTAACAAAAGACTCGAAACAATACGCATACGTCATTAAAGATGACAGCACCGTTGAGCAAAGAGAGATTACGCTCGGCAATAGCGTTGACGGAATGGTGCAGGTTTTGAAAGGAATTAAAGAGGGAGAGAGAATTGTTACCGAAGGACAGACATCGTTGTCTGACGGAGCAAAGGTTCTCGACATCACGATGGGAAAAGCGGCTGCGGCAGAGAATAATCGCGAGATTTCGGCGAAAAATGACGGCGAACAGGGCGAAAAAACGCCTATGGCTGAAGGAGCGAAGGTCGCGACAAGCGAAAAAAGCGAAGAAGCTGAGAAAAAAGACGACGCAGCTGGCAAAAAGAAGAAGTCGAACGGCTGGGGCGGCGTAAGCAGTACAGGGCAAAGATAGGAGAGAGTGAATGAGTATCTCTAAAACTACATTATCGCACCCCGTTTTGACGTTAATCGTCTTTGCGTTGCTGGGTGTGCTCGGATTATTTTCATTGCAAAAGGTTGCAATAGCGTTGATGCCTGATATTGATATGCCTGTCATTATGATTTCGACGACATACAAGAATGCAGGGCCAGAAAGCGTCGAAAAAAGCGTAACGCAGCTTTTGGAAAGCGCACTCGTAAGCGTTTCGGGCTTGCAGGAGATGACTTCGACCTCTTCTGAAGGCTCTTCACGCATTACGCTTGAGTTCGATTACGGATACGACCTCGATGTTGCGACGGCAGACATTCGCGACAAGCTCGACCGTGTGAAAAACAGCCTGCCAGACAATGCGGGCACTCCTTCCATCTTCAAAATGGATTCAAACTCAATGCCGATTATCCGTTTGGCTGTGCGCGGAAACAGAACGACGGACGATTTGAAGCAGATTGCAGAAGATTCTATCGTCGATTCTTTAGAGCAGGTGGACGGCGTAGCAGAAGCGAGCGTTTCGGGAGGTAGAACAAAGATTGTTCGCGTCGAATTGTCGCAAAATCGCCTTGCAGCTTATAATCTCACGTTCTCGGCGGTGTCGTCGGCGTTGAGCAAGCAGAATCTTGAGCTTGGCGGCGGCAAAATCAGCGAAGGAAAGAAGGATTACACCATTCGCACGACGGGAGAATACGCAAGTATCGACGAAATCAACAACACTGTTATCACAACTATCAACGGCTACGACTTAAAGCTCTCTGATATTGGGCAAGCGTTCTTGGGATACGAGGATAAATCGAGCGAAGTCTTCATAAACGGAGAATCGGGCGTGTATGTTTCTATCACAAAGCAGTCGGGAACGAACAGCGTTACCGTTGCAAACGCCGTGTATGAGAAACTTGAGAAGATAAAAGAGCAGCTGCCGAGCGATATTACACTCGAAATAGTTTCCGACGATACGGATTCTATCCGCGATACGATAAATACGCTCATTGAGTCGGCATATCAAGGCTTGATTTTGGCAATTATCATCTTGTTCTTGTTCTTGAAGAGTATGAAGAGTACGATTATCATCACGATTTCAATTCCGCTTTCGCTGGTCATCACGCTTCTTTGTATGAATGCAGTCGGCATCACGCTGAATATGATGACGTTGACAGGTTTAATCCTTGGTGTCGGTATGATTGTCGATGCGTCAATCGTTATGATTGAAAATATCCACTCGTACCGCACACGCGGTGCAAAACCGCACGTCGCGGCTATCCTCGGAAGCCAAGAAATGATTATGTCCGTCATTTCAGGCAACCTTACGACCATCTGCGTCTTCATTCCGTTCTTGTTCTATATGAAAGACTTGAGCTTCATCGGTCAGATGTTCAAAGGCATCATCTTCACGGTCGTCATCGCGTTGGTGTCGTCTTTGTTCGTCGCGATTTTCCTTGTGCCTGTTCTAGCGGGACACTTTTTGCCGCTCACAAATAGAAACGAAAAGCCGCTCAAGAGCCGTTTCTTAATCAAGTTCTACGGATTTCTTGACAAGATATTGAATATCGTTACCGACTTTTATTCAAAGATATTGAAAATGGCTTTGAATAACCGAGGATTGACTGCCTTGTTCTGCGTCGGCGCGCTTGTTGTCGCGATTGCGTTCATTCCGACAATGCGTATTACGATGTTGAGCCGCACAAACGACGACAGCGTTTCTGTCAAGCTCACGATGCCTATCGGTACGACGCTTTCTGAAACAACCGCCGTCATTGAGCAGATGGAACAGATTGTCCGCGACGAAGTCAAGGGATACAAAACGCTTATCACGTCAATCGGAACAGGGCGCGGCTCATCAAGCTCGTACACCGCTTCAATCGAAATCCGTTTGCCAGAGAGCAGCAAGCAAATCGATACTTCCGCCGTCATTCAGCAAAAGCTCCGCGCTCATTTTGCAGACTTTGCAGACGGAGAGTTCACATTCGGCGCAGGCAGAAGTCAGCAAATGGCTGGAGATGATATTGATATTGCGATTCGCAGCTCCGATTTGGACGCGGCAATGAGTGTCGCAAAGCAGATAAAAGAAGTTATGGAAAGCATTTCCGACATCGGAGAAGCGACTATCGACACAACAGAGGGATTGCCGCAAGTTGAAATCGTTATCGACCGACAGCGCGCGTATAATTTCGGAGTCGATGTTACAACGGTTGCAGACGAGATTAACTACGCTATCGACGGCATCACCAGCACGGTCTATCGCAAAAACGGCAAGGAATACGACGTTATCATTATGCTCAAGCCCGAAGACAGAGAGAAAGTTACCGACCTTGAGTCGATTTACGTCAAAGGCACGAATGGCAAGGTCAGCGTTGCAAACTTCGCCTCGGTAAAGAAGGGATTAGGTCCTGTTTCGATAAATAGAGATAATCAAAACCGCATTGTTCACGTTACGGCGGGCATTGTTTCAAACACAAACGCGTCTGTTGTCGAGAAAGAGATTCAAGACGGCATTGCCTCAAGCTTTATCGTGCCAGACAACGTGTCGATTTCGTACGAGGGGTCTTGGAAGAATATGCAAGACCAAAGCAAAGCGTATTCAAAGATTTTAATTATGGCGATTCTGCTTGTTTTCGGCGTAATGGCAGGCACATACGAGAGCTTCAAAGCCCCGCTCATCAACCTCTGCACGATTCCGTTCCTAATCATCGGTGTTGTGGCGATTTACAAGATAAGCGGTCAGACGATTTCGATGATGAGCGCAATCGGTCTTATTATGCTCGTCGGCATCGTCGTCAACAACGGAATTATCTTGGTCGATTACACGAACTTGCTCGTAGACCGCGGGCTTGGGGTGAAAG
>CALDID010000027.1 GCA_937901865.1 uncultured Treponema sp. | reverse complement strand
AAACAATTTATTATTTAAATAAGAGATAAATTTTTCAAAATCTTCTTTTTCATAAGAATTACTCCTCAGTCGGTGAATTTAATAAAAAATAAAGTTGTTGGCAAAAAGAGCTTAAGAAACAAATTGCATTTTCTTCTGAAATATGCGGTTTTCGCATAATTTCTGCAACGATTCTTTCTGTAATGTTCGTTGAATCTGTTTTATCGATACAGCTTTGTTCCTTTTTATTTAAGAAAAAATCTTGATTTTCATTCTCTAAAAAATCAAGCGGCTTGAATGATGAAAAAACATCGCAATGATTGTCCATGATAGAGCAAATGAAAGCCCGTATACGATTTCCATCTCGAATAGTGCCGTGAGCATTGAGATATATATCTGAAAAACGTTCAATGAATGAAATAAAGGCTTTTTTTCTTTTTGTTACATCGTTTTCAGCAGTTGCAGTTTGATAAAGTTTGTCGAGTTCATCTCGTTCTTCAATAGTTGAATAAAGTTTTAGCATAACAACTATTTCTCCTTTTAAAAGTTTTACAAAAACGAGCGAGTAGCGAGTTTTTGTATATATGGGTTTTGTCAAACCCATATATGAGTGTACACTCATATATTTTTTTTTCTTTGTGGGCATAATCTTTGGGGATAAGGTATATAATATGTCTTTTCATATTGTTTTTTATTGGTATATTTTTAACACTATCAACAAGTATCTATTGGAATTGCCGCTTCTGCTAAAGGGGCGCTACGAAACGCTTACTTTGTACAATGTCAAATAGAAGCAGGGCTTAAAAGATTTTACTAATAGGCGTAAAAAAAGGATTATTCGGAGATTAGAATAATCCTTGTCTTAAACCGATGTAAACAAATTACTCGGGGAGCTTCATATCGCCTTTTTTTATCCAGCCGATTTTCTTTAAGGCTTCACAGAAAGCCACGCTCAAAAGTGCGGGAAGCACAAACGAAATCAAAACCAATCCTATCCAATCAAACACGCTCGGCGTAAAAAATGGGTCTGCGCTCCAGCCTGTGATGACTCCGATTTGTCCCACCAAGCCGCACGTTCCCATACCGCTCGACACTGCTGCGCCATTCATCTTCAGTTCAAAAAGGCACGTTGCAAGCGGTCCTGTGATTAAAGAAGCGAGTGTCGGCGGAATCCAAATGCGCGGATTTTTAATGATGTTCGGCATTTGAAGCATAGATGTTCCAAGCCCTTGCGAAACGATGCCGCTCCAGCCGTTTTCTTTGAAGCTCATCACTGCAAAGCCTATCATCTGCGCGCTGCATCCTGCCACCGCCGCGCCGCCTGCAAGCCCTGTAAGCCCCAATGTTGCACAAATTGCCGCAGAGCTTATCGGCAAAGTGAGCGCAATTCCTACGATAGCAGAAATGAGCATACCCATAATGAACGGGCGTTGATTTGTTGCCCACATAATAAGATTGCCGAGAGAACTTGCTGCAATCCCGATGTATTTTGCGGTCAAAACAGTGAGCAAAAGCCCAGAAAGTATGGTAACCAACGGCGTTACAAGAATATCTACTTTTGTCTTTTTGCTGACTGCACTTCCGCATTCACTCGCGACAATCGCAATGATAAGCACGGCTAAAGGTCCTCCTGCCGCTCCTGTAACGTTTGCCGCCGCGCCTACTGAGATGAGCGAAAACAGAACCAATGCAGGAGCTTGTAGCGCGTATCCAATGCCTACCGCCATAGCCGCTCCGAATACCTTTGCGTCGGAAGCAAAAGTGCCTGCGGTAACGAGATAGGTAAACACTGCATTTTCCCCCAGCTTCAAGAGCTGCTGCCCCAATGTCTTTACGATTGTGCCGACAAGCAAAGACGCAAAAAGCCCCTGTGCCATTCCGCTGAGTGCGTCGATTAAATATCGCTTCGCATATTTGTTCATTTTAATGTGCCCTCCATTTAGCAACAAAAAATAGTATATAACAAAAAAGAATGCTTGCAAATATGTATTTTTGCTTTATACTTATTGTTATGGAAGGAGTAAAACAATGATTATTTCGACTAATACTGCAAAAAAGATTGCACAAGAAATGGCTCTCGCGTTAAATCGAGATGTATTTGTTACCGATACAAACGGTGTTATAGTCGCAGGAAGCAAGGAAGAAAAAATTGGCAATGTACACCAGCTTGCGCTCAAGTTGATTTCAGACAATCAGGGCGAAATTGTTGAAGAAAATTCGTGTGCATTTGCTATTGAATCTGGTGCTGATTGCTTTGGCTATGTATGCGCAGATGGAGAAACGGGCGATATAAAATCTCAGCTCGATATGCTAAAGCGTACCTGCGCAATTATCGCCTTTGCGGTTGAAGAGCGGGGCGCGTATAGCTTGAAAAAGCGCATTGAAGATAGATTTTTGCATACATGGCTTTTTGGAAAAAATCCGTCTATCACAACTTCTATGATAGAGTATGCAGCTTCTATGGACATTGATATTACTATGCCGCGCCGCTTCTTTGCATTTGTGCCTGTTTTGCCGCTTGATGACCCAGACACCGATAAAGAAAGCAGACAAATCCGCATTGACGGAGCTATGAGGGAAGCATACAACCTTGCTCGCATAGAAAAAGGCGGTATTTCTGTTATAGAAGGCTCTGTTGTTATGTGTTCGTGTGCCGAGCGAGATGACGAAAAGATGTTTGCGTATGTAGAAGACATCAGAGAGAAAGTTGAAGCAAAATTCAAGGTGTTCTTATGCGCTGGTATTGATTCAGGATTTCAAGGCTATGCACACGTTGAAGACGAAGCCCAAAAGGCACAGAAAGCCGCTATTGTCAGCTCTCGTTCGCCGAGAAAGGAAACTCGATTCTACGATAGCATAAATATGGAGATTTTCTCTACCTATATCCCGAACGAAGTAAAAGAAAAGTACATTCGCCGTGTGTTCCGCAATATACCGACCTTTGAACTTCGTGATTGGGTGTATTTGCTCAATGCGTATTATAACCACGAGGGCTCTGTGATTAGAGCGGCGGAAGAGCTGGGAATACCTGCAAACACATTGCAATATAAGCTCAGAAAGCTCAATAACAAAACTGGCTACGACCCTCGCTCAATCCGCTTTTCAAGTCTTTTCTATAATGCTTTGCATTTCTATGCAGACATCAAAGACCAAAAGTGATTTTTTACAATAGCTCTAAATGATTACAGACAGTATCTGCAACGTTTAGAGCTATTTCTGCTCCTTCTCTAAATCGCTCTCGGAACTCTTTTGCTCCGCCCGTAACGCTGTCTGCAACCGTTTTTATAAGCAGATTCGCTATTTTGTTCATATCACACACAAGCACCACTGCGGCACTTTCCATATCACAAATATCCGCAGAAAAATCCTTGTGCAGCTTTTCTTTTTGCGCTTCATCAGCAATGAATTTATCTCCGCTTGCAATCGTAACGAGCGGTATCTCTGGATAGAGCGCAGAGGCTTGCTTGAGAATATCTTTGCTTGCATATAAAAACACGTCTGGATAATCGTTGTATCTGCCGACTTCGCAATTATCCGCCGCACTGGTGTCGAAATCATAATGCACAACGCGGGAAACAAAACACGTTTGCACGCTTTCAAAATCTTTTGTCAATGCGCCCACAACGCCGAAGTTTATCAAAAGCTCAATCTTGTAAGTGTCAATAAGGTGTTGCACTGCGGCAGCAGCTCGGATTTCGCCAGCTCCAGAATGGATAAAGTACAGCGTCGCATTTTCTCTTTGTAACTTATACACCGAAAAAAGACTGTGTTTTTCCTCTCTTAACGAATCTTTGTATTTTTCCAAAACTGCATTGATTTCAACGGCAACAAGAACGCCAATGTTTTTCATTTTTCTTCTCCTAAATCTTTTTCTTCAAAAGAGCATAACAAAAAGCCCTTTCCTGTAACTAAAAACAGAAAAGGACTTTTTACAAAACACCCCTATGGGTGCAAAACAACTTGTGGCTCTTACAAAACAGCCTCTGGCTGCACAAAGGAGCTATGACTGTCAGAACTTAGCTTTTCTCAAGCGCACTTCTTCAATGTCTTGGTCAAAGAGTTCGCGGAGGTCGTTTAAGCCGAGAGCCATCAAAGCCATTCGGTCAATACCAATTCCCCACGCCAAAACAGGCACATCAACACCCATCGCCTTTGTAACTTCTGGACGGAAGATACCAGAACCGCCAAGCTCAAACCAACCAAGTGTCGGGTGCTTAACGTGAACTTCAATAGAAGGCTCTGTGAACGGGAAGTATCCAGGAACGTACTTGACTTCTGTTGCTCCGCAGATTTCCACTGCGAACATTCTCAAGAAGCCCAAAAGCGTCTTTAAGTTCACTTCGTTTCCAAGAACAATGCCTTCTGTTTGATAGAAGTCGCTCAAGTGTGTTGCGTCTACTTTGTCGTAGCGGAAACAGCGAGCAATACCGAAGTATTTGCCTGGCACTTTTGCTTTATGAAGCTGATGTGCAGACAAAACAGTGCCTTGTGAGCGCATAACTAAGCGTCGGGTAAACTCGGTGTCGAATCCATAATTCCAACCACGGCTACCAGAATCGCCGCCGTTTTCATGTACAGCGCGCACATTTGAAAGATACGGCTCTTCGATAAACTTTGCGTGAGTAGGCTCTTTCAAGCGATACACATCGTGAATATCGCGAGCAGCGTGGAATTGCGGCATAAACAGCGCATCTCCGTTCCAGAACTCTGTTTCAACAAGCGGACCGTCGAACTCTTCAAAGCCCAATGATGCGAGCTTGTCTTTCACTGATTCAAGGAACTGCACATACGGATTTGTGCGACCGATAACGATACGAGCAGGCGGAATTGAGATATTGTATCCGCGGAAAACGCCTTTTTTCCATTCGCCCGATGTGAGCATTTTCGGTGTAATTTCTCCGATTTCGTTTCCTGTAACACCAGCTTTTTTGAGCGAATCAACCACGCTGTTCAATGCTTCTGAAAGTTTGTAAACAACGGTTTCCCGCTCAATAATTCTGAAAGGAGAGTCTGCAATGCCGCGCTTTTTTGCCAAGCCCGACATTACATCTTTTTCTTCTTGAGATAAAGTAGAAGCGTCCAACTGTCCATTTTCTGCGCTTACAGCCTTATTCAAAAGCTCTTTTGTAATGCTGATGCGCTGAGAAAGGGGCGTACCTGTGTACTCTGCCTTTTTTTCAGCATTCATTTTCAAAATGCCTTCTTTAGACAAAGGTCCAAATGCGCTGCCGACGCTCTTGGCTTCAATTCCAACCGCAGTTGCAATTTCTGAAAGTGAATGTGCGCCGTTATCCTTCAAATAGGAAACCATGCGCTCTTCCACAGTTCCGTTCTTTGCATACGCACGACCAAGGTCTGTAATCTCGTAGAAAGTGTGCGGAGTGCGACTTGCCACGTTCAAAAGCTTCTTTCCAGAAAGCCAAGAAAACGCTTGGTTTGCGTGACCTTCTTTGTAACCGAGCTCTTTTGCAAGACGCTCAACCGTCAAGTCATCTTTCTGACCGTACTTCAAAAGCACCTTTATTTCAAGCGGGTGCAGATTTTTTATGAGGGCTGGAATGTCAGTCAATTTTTTTATCTCCTAAAGATTGACATTCCCGTGCTTTAGAAAAAACACGGGAAGTTTTTTTATTTGGTGATATAATACTCCTTAAAGAGTGATGTCATTTTCATTTTTTTGCCGTTGTCCTGCTTTTCAGAGAAGTTTCTTTCAGTTCCCTGTGGGTTTGTTATTTTTACGTCCGACCAGATCGGAAGAGC
>CALDID010000026.1 GCA_937901865.1 uncultured Treponema sp. | reverse complement strand
CGGCAATGACATAAAGCCGAGTACGGCAATGACATACTGTTTCCGAACAGGTCTATTGATAAATCTGCCATTCGGCGTTTTGCGTAAAGTACCAATTAGAAACGACTGCTGCAAACTTTGGTTTGTACCACGAAAGGCTGCCGTCGCGGTTTAAGATAACCATCATATCATTGCTGCGTGCGACTTTGAGCGGCATTGAAGCGGAACGCTTAAACAGCAATGTCTTTTTTGTTGCGGTGTTGTAAGAGCGCACTTGGCTCTTTCCGATATTGGTGTACAATGACTCTGCGTATACATAGGTGAACGCTTCGGGGTCTTCGTCTGCAAATTGCAAAAGAGGGGAGAACGTTTTTGTCGAAGGCTTATAGGAAAAAACGGTCGTTTTGGCATTTCCATTCACATCGCTTGCGACGCTGATTCCGTAGAATGCTTGTATCTTTGATTTCTCGTCGTGGCTTAGAGAATAGGCAATAGTTCCCTTTGCCTGCACTGGCACGGTTTCTTTTGTGGTTGTGTCAACGTGGATAACGCTTGATTCGTTTTCGCTTGCCGATTTTGCGACATACAAATCTTTTTCGTTGTAAAGAATTATGTCTTGCAGAGCCGTTCCTGTATAGAGTTCGGTGTTTTTTCCAGTAATCATCGAATATGTTTTTACGGTTGAATTGCCTTGTATGTATACCAGCGTTTCATTAAAGAGCTTTAATATCTGGATTGCGTTTTCACTGGTAAAAAGGGGAGTGACTTTGCCTGTTTCGACGTTGAGCATAACGATTTCTTTGCGCGTGTCTTTTGTCCATAGAATAACGCTGTTTCCGTATTTAATGAGGTTTGTGCTTTCGTTGTTGCTTCCAACTTTCGTTGCATTTGCCATCAGATTGTCGCTGTATGAAGTGCGATACACGCTATCAGCGGTAAGAAAATAAAAATCATCTCCATCTGCACTAATGTCAAAGATTTTCTGATATGCTCTGTCGCTCATCGGTTTTATCGTCTGCACATTTGATTCTGCAACGGCAGGAATTGAGTATAAATTACCGCTTTTTGTTCCTAAAATGATTTTGCCAGCTTGTCTGTTAGTGTCGCTTGCCATTCCTTCTGCTTCGCCTACGATTGGAATGATTTGGTCAGCTGTTTTTATGCCGCTTGTGATAGCATCTTTTGCGTTTATTCCTGAAAATTGTGCGATAATTTTGTAATTGACGCTAGAGCCTGTTTTTACGCTTTCTTTTAGCTCTAAGTTATCAACATATTTGAGCGTGATATTTTTGCCTTGTCGGTCTACAAAGAAAAGTCCTGTTTCCGCCTCGCCCTTGCAATTCAAAAGAATAGGATTATCTGCGCTGAATGTTGCAATGCGTTTGCCGTTTATTGCGTGAATGATATAGACAACATTGTCTTTTACTCCTGCAAAAAACTCATTATTTGCAAAAAGACACGGCTGAAAAAGAGAGTTTTCTGTGTTGATTTTCGCTTTTATGCTGCCATTGTCTAAATTGTAGTAGGTGAGGTTTCCGTTTGGCGAATACATAACGCAACTCTTTTCGCTCGCACCCGTTTCCGCCATTGAGATAATTCCTGTATTATCCTTTATCTTCTTTACGACCGTGCCTTTTTGCGAATCTAAGAAGTATGTGCCGTTGAATGCCGTCGTGCCTACGATTAAATATGAGCCTTGTGCTGTGTATGAAAGAGAGGTGATAGAGTCGGAAAAGCGTTTTATGTACTTTCTTTGCAAGGTCTTCCAATCCCATACGCTTACCGAGTGAACTTTTGCGTTGTCGGTTTCATACACCGCGATTTCTGAGTTAGCAGGATTTTGCGCGATGAGCTTTATTGAAAGATTGGTGATTTGATAATGCTCGCCCGTGCCGTCTGCGTTCCATTTGATTAAAAAGCCGTCATTGCCTGCTGAAAAATACGAGCTGTCATTTCCTGTTGCGAGCGAAGAAAAACTTGATACGGCTTCTTGATGTCCTTGATTTGAAATGTGAACTTGTGAATAAGCAAAAAAAGGCAAAAATGCAAAAAAGGCAAACGCAATATTCTTCAAAATCGACATAGCTGCTATCTCCTAAAAGAAGAGGTGAAATAATGTATATCTCCGTAAATTGCAATGAGAAATAAACAAGCGATAAACGCAATTCCTATGATTTGTATGCGATACAATAACAGCGGAGATAGCTTTCGGCGAAGGACGAACTCGACAATCGCCGCTAAGATAAGCCCGCCGTCAAGAACAGGAATCGGCAGAAGATTCATCATAAAAAGCGATACGCTTATTAACGCCATAAACTCAAGTGTGTTTACGATTCCTGCGTGAAGGCTGGCTTTGAAACTTGCTTTTACCGTGTCGCCAAGCATTGTGGTAATGCGAGCAGGTCCTGAAACTGCGCTGGAAACTTTTACGCCCTTAAAGAGCGTGATAATTCCGACGACTGTGGCTCTGCACATTTTTGTCGTTTCTTTCACTCCGTGAAGAATTGCAGGAAAAAACGAATATCGCTTGCTTTGTCGCTCTTCGATTGTATCGGGATTTGATACAACTCCTATCACGCCGCCGCCCGTTTCTTTGTTGAGAGCCGTTTTCATCGAAAAAGAAAGTTTTTCGCCGCCACGTTCAACATCAACTGTGATTATTTCGTCGGGGTGTGTTGAAACAATCGTAACGATGTCCGAAAAGTCTAAAACGGCTTCCCCATTTATCGCAGTGATTATATCGCCGTCTTGCATTCCTGCATTGTGGGCGACTGAAGTCATTCCCTCATAAACAGAATCTGCCATAAGGACTTTTGCGCTTGCTGAATAGTATGTGTAGCCGATTATTGCAATAATTGTGAATGATATGACCGCAAAGATAAAGTTTGCAAACGGACCTGCAAAAGCGATGAAAGCGCGCTTTAGCGGGTGTATGCCATAAAACGAATCTGGCTCTGCATTTATTTCTTTTAGATTGAGCTCAACGGCTTTTTGAAAATCTTGTTCGCCTTTCATTCCGCAGTAGCCACCGATTGGAAAAAGCGAAATGCGATAATCGGTGTTTCGGTAGTTTTTGTGCAAAAGAATCGGTCCCATTCCAATGGAAAAGCTCTCGACTTTTACACCGCACAGTTTTGCTGCAATGAAGTGCCCTGCTTCATGAAATGCAACTAAAAACGTTAAACACAATAGCCCGATTATGACGCTTATCACAATGCTCATTTGATGTTACCGAGTATTTTTTGTGCAATTTGGCGAGCTTTTTTGTCTTCTTCTAGCACTTCTGCGATGGAAGAAGGAATTTTATCCCAGTTTTCATCTAAAACGCGTCTAACAACCGCAGGAATGTCAAGAAAATGGCACTTTTTGTTCAAAAATGCGTATGCAGCGACTTCATTTGCTGCATTAAATGCAATCGGAGCTGATTTATCTCTTTGGGCGGCTTCAAAAGCATATTTTAATAGAGGGAAATCATCAAATCTTGGCGGATAGAACGAAAAAAAATGCCTCGTAATATCGAATCGAGAAAGATAATTCGGCAGAACATCGCTCCATGTGAGTGCGGAGAGAATAGGGTGCTTCATATCAGGTTCTGAAATCTGCGCATATAGCTCTCCATCTTTTGTTCTAATCATCGAATGAATGAGGCTTTGGGGGTGCACGACGACTTCAACTTTATCGCTAGTAAAACCAAAAAGTCTGCATGCTTCTATCACTTCAAGCCCTTTATTTGCAAGGTCGGCAGAATCAAGCGTGATTTTCTTGCCCATTTTCCAAGTAGGGTGATTAAGCGCATCTTCTACACTGACGGCGGCAAGTTTTTCTTTTGGCAGTTCGCGAAATGGTCCGCCGCTTGCGGTGATTATGAGCGTATCAATATTTTCTTTTCCATAGCGTTCAACAAGATTAAAAATTGCAGAATGTTCAGAATCTACTGGCAATATTCTCGCATTATGCGCTGTTGCTAACTGCTTAATAAGTGGATAGGCCATCACAACTGTTTCTTTATTTGCAAGAGCCAGGTCTATTCCTTCTTCAAGGACATAAACTGACGGCATAAGCCCTGCTGCGCCTGCAACACCATTTACCGCGATGTCTGCCCCTGATTCTTTTATCAGTTTTTTCAAGCCCTCCTCACCGTTTTCTGAATACAGTGCATACGGACAATTAAATTCTTGTGCAAGATGTTCTATTTCAGATTTGCTTTTATTTGCATATAATCCCGCTACTTCAAACGTGTCGCTCATATTGCGAATAATATCAAGAGTGTTTGAACCGATTGAACCTGTGCAACCTAAAACGAGTACTCTTTTCTTCATAGCCAAAGCTCGCTCCTATATTACAGGATAGATAAGTATTGTGAGTGCATAAAAGACTGGCGCAGCCATCAAAATGGAGTCAATAGAATCAAGCATTCCCCCGCGACCTGGCATAATATTCCCAGAGTCTTTACAGCCTGCACTGCGCTTAAAGACGGATTCTGCCAAATCACCTATGCTTCCAGAAAATGCAATGACGATTGAAAGAACTATTATTTTTACGATAGAACCTACGAAAACATTGCTCCAAATGAGTTTCGCAAGTATTGCTGCAAACATAGAACCCAAAAGCCCCCCGATAAAGCCTGCAACGCTTTTGTTAGGACTTGCCTTTACAATACCGCGATTGTTTTTGCCGAATAGATTGCCAAAAAGCCACGCAACTGAATCATTCATTGAAACCATCACGAAAAAAAGTGCAATGAAGTAGATAGAATTATTAAACAATGTCATTCGTGAAACAAAAGTACATAGATATCCACTGTATAATACGACAAAAACAGAAGATGATATGGAAACATTTGAATCTTTGAAATCACATGTTGTAAAAACGCTCATTGCCATTATCAACAATAATTCAAATATAAACGTGTATGTTGTTATTTCTGGATTTAAATTAAAGTAGGTCGTAATAAAAGTTACGAGCGGAAGCAATCCGCTTAACACGATTAGTAATTTTTTAGAAATGAGTTTTGAAGTCTTTGAAAAAAGGTTACACATCTCATTTGCTGCTAATAATGATACTACAAACACAACAAAATGCAATGCAAGATGATTTATTGCATCTAGTGCTACTATTGCAACGACTAAAGGCAATCCTAAAAAGAATATGAGCAATCGTTGTATAACCTTATTCATCAACTTCCCTCTTATACAGCACCAAATCTTCTAGTGCGTTTATAAAATTCTTCTATGCAATTATTAAATTCATCTTCATTAAAATCTGGCCATAGCGTATCGGTAAAGAGCAATTCTGCATAAGCTGAATGCCACATCAAAAAATTGCTAAGGCGTTTTTCTCCACCAGTTCGAATAATTAAATCTGCGTCAGGAATCTCTGGAATATCAAAGCGAGAAGAAATATCAGCTTCTGTGAGATTTTCTGCCGTTATATTGTCTTGTATTATTTTCTTTACAGCCCGTTTTATCTCATCTCTACCGCCGTAGTTTATGGCAAGAATAACCGTGAGTCCTGTAAAATCTTGAGTTTCCGCTTCTGCTTTTTCTATTTCAAATTGGACATCATCAGGAAGCCCCTTAATGTCGCCTAATACATTTACACGGATAGAGTTCTTTTTATAAAACGCAAATTCCGCACGCAAGTGAAGACGAATCAAATTCATTAAAAAACCGACTTCTTCTTGGGTACGTTTCCAGTTTTCAGTAGAGAATGTATACAATGTTACATATTTTATGCCGAGTTCAGAGGCTTTGGCTACAATTTTCTTTGCAACCTCAAGCCCCTCTTTATGACCGGCAGTACGAGGAAGACCTCTTTTTTGTGCCCAACGTCCATTGCCGTCCATTATAATGCCGACATGAACAGGTGCTGTATGTTCTGCTGTCATAGATTGTTTTAGTCCATGATTTCTTTTTCTTTAGCTTCATAGACCTTATTGACTTCTGCAATGTACTTATCTGTCAATTTCTGAAGGTCATCAGTATCTTTTTTGAGTTGGTCTTCTGTAATCTCTCCAGCTTTTTGCTGTTTTTTTAGCTCGTCATTTCCGTCACGACGGATATTGCGAATAGCAGTTCTTGAGTTCTCTGCAATTCCTTTTGCCTGCTTCACAAGCTCTTTTCTGCGGTCAGCTGTAAGAGGCGGAATAGAAATGCGAATGACTTTACCATCATTAGAAGGGTTCAAGCCAAGCTCTGCTTTCTGAATAGCCTTTTCAATTGCACTGATTAAAGTCTTGTCGAACGGTTGAATAACAACCATTCTTGCTTCTGGAATAGAAATAGTTGCAACTTGACTGAGCGGAGTAGGTGTGCCGTAGTAATCAACGCGAACTTTGTCAAAAATAGATGCAGAAGCCCGTCCTGTGCGAATTGTATTAAATTCGTCTTTTAATGCAGAAACGGATTTTTCCATACGTTTTGTGCAATCTTCAATAGCCATATATGTTCTCCTGTTATACAGTAAATAGGCGGTAAATAACAAAGGCAGCAAAAGAACTTATCTCCTGCTGCCCTGTATAAAAGTCAGCTTCTAACAGCTAAGAGCATTTATTTTCCAAGAATAAAGAGTTCTGCCTTGTTGAAAGACAAAGTTGCTCCTACTTCTTTTCCAATCTGCTCCATCTTTTTTGCAACGGTAACCTTGTCATCTTTTACGAATGGTTGGTCAACAAAGCAAATTTCTGCAAGATGCTTCTTGATTTTCCCCTGCAAAATACCAGCTTTTACATTCTCTGGCTTTGCTGCCATAGCTGGATCTTCTTTCATCTGTGCAACGAAAATCTCTTTCTGCTCATCAATGTAAGACTGTGGAACATCTTCCGCTTTTACATAAGATGGAGTGAACGCTGCAATATGCAAACAACAATCATAAGCAAAATTCTTAACAGCTTCTGCTTCAGAACCGTTGATTACAACTACAGCACCAGTTTTCTTGTCTGAGTGGACATAGAAAGAACCTGTTGCACCTGCAGGAATATCGATAACTTCTACCTTTGACACATTCATGTTCTCGCGGATAGAAACTTTCAAATCTTCGAGCATCTTGTTGTGCTCATCTTCAACCTTTGTGTATCCCTTAGCGATTGTAACGTCGAGCATTTTCTCACCAAGAGCAACGAAATCAGCGTTCTTTGCAACGAAGTCAGTTTCACAAGTCATTTCAACAACATAAATCTTGTTGTTTTCCTGGCGTACAAAAAGTCTTCCTTCTGCAGTAGCTCTGTCAGCACGCTTTGCAGCTGCCGCGAGTCCTCTTTCTTTCAAGAGCTTCTCTGCTGCATCTGCATCGCCATTTGTCTCTACAAGAGCTTTCTTGCATTCCATCATACCTGCGCCAGTTTTCTCGCGCAAAGCCTTTACGTCTGATGCTTTAATATCCATTATAGTAATACTCCGAGATTAGTTCTTTCTGTAGAGGTCGTCTTCATTGCCGATGAGGTCATCATGGTCTTCTTCAGCTTCGATATCTTCCTCTTTCTGCTCTGTTGGCTGATAATTCTCGTAGTCTGTGATTTCAGCATCTGCACTCTTGTTAGAAGCATCTGTCTGGATTCCATCTTCGTCGTCAAGAGTTTCAACAACTCTCAAACCTGTGTCGTTATCAGCTTCGATAACTGCATTTGCAATGATTGATGTGAAAAGGCTGATTGCACGAATAGCATCGTCATTTCCAGGAATTGGGAAGTCAATGCCCTCTGGGTTACAGTTTGTATCAACTAAACCTACTACTGGGATGTTTAATTTTCTAGCTTCTAATATAGCTATTCTTTCTTTTTTAGGATCAACTACAAATAGAACTCCAGGAATTTCTGTCATGTCTTTAATTCCTCCAAGATTTTTTTGTAATTTTTCCATTTCTTTCTTTAATTTGTCAACAACCTCTAAAGCTTTGTCTGATTGAGGAAAAACTCTTTCTCCGCGTTCCACTTTTGTATCTACCCCAATCGAATGCATCAATTGAATGATATCTTCATTGGAAAATTCATGAAAGGCACTGTACATGAATTTTGGATTTCCTGGTATGTAATTCATAAATTCAGATATATTAGTGGCGTTGGTAATATTACATCTACCCTTTCCAGTGATAGAAAGCTTTCTTCCGACGCTTCTCATCTTTTCAAACAAAGTGACATCATTTCCATATTTACTTGCAGTAATGGCAGCTATCATACCTGCCGGGCCACCACCGATCACAACAACTCTCATCATTTTTCCTCTTTTCAAATTACAATTAGTCTAACATATCGTAATGGCGCACAATGTGCGCCGCTACGGTCTATTGAATGATTCTC
>CALDID010000025.1 GCA_937901865.1 uncultured Treponema sp. | reverse complement strand
GAAACCGCCGACGTGTTCGCCATCACGCTCATCATCATCGCTTCAAGTTTCGCCTTTTCCGCCCTCGCCTCACTTGCGTTGTTTTTGTGCGTGCTGTGCGCGAAAGGCGTGAAGAAAAAATACTTTGCGCGAAAACGACCTGTGATAAAAGAAGAAAGCGAAAAAAACTTCGAGGACATCGACATCAAACACTTTTCGTTTTCGTATACAGCCGATTCCCTTTTGTATTCCGACTTCTCGCTGACGGCGGAAAAAAGCGCGGTTACGGCATTGCTCGCGCCCTCTGGCTGCGGAAAAACGACTCTGCTGAACCACGTCGCGAAAGAAGAGC
Source organism: uncultured Treponema sp. (assembly GCA_937901865.1). Taxonomy (GTDB): domain Bacteria; phylum Spirochaetota; class Spirochaetia; order Treponematales; family Treponemataceae; genus Treponema_D. The sequence continues at coordinate 9,471 of CALDID010000025.1, read as the reverse complement.
GGGCGAGGGGAAAAAAAGTATGCTACCTCTTTCAAGAAAGCCGCCTGCTTCCCTCTCTGAACGTGATAGAAAATGTTGTTTTGCCGATTTTGCTCACGCGGAAAAATCCGTTTGCACTGGCGCGGGAAATGCTTTCGCTTGTCGGTCTTGGCGGCTGTGAGGGCGAGCGCGTGCAAAATCTGTCAGGCGGCGAAAAACAGCGGGTGGCTCTTGCGCGGGCGTTGGCGTTTGGGGGCGAGGTGATGCTGCTTGATGAGCCGTTTCAGTCGCTCGATTTTTCGACAAAAAAGCGAATGTTGGCTTTGTTCACCGCTTTCCACGCCGAAAATCCTTGCACGACGCTTTTCGTAACGCACGACCCAAAAGAAGCCGCCCTTTTAAGCGAGCGAATTGTCGTCTTAAAAGGGCGGAGCGTGAAAATCGCGGAGGATTTGCTCTCGGCGGACTATCCGAAAGCCCTCCTCGAAGAAAAAATCATCAATGCGCTCTAAGCTCTACGCTGTCGGCTGTGTTTGGCTAGTTGTCGCGTCTTCCTTTTTCTGCAAAATCTTCTTGTTCAGCGTTGCATTCGCGATTGCGATTTCCGATTCGACAAAATCGTAAAATTCCTTGAACGTATCAGGCTCTTCGTCTGCCTTAAACTCCAAAAAGCGCAGGATTTTCGTGTTGATAATCGAAATGACGCGCTGCTTTACATCGCTCGCATTCTCCAGCTTGCTTTGCTTTGTGCTTTGAAAGTCGTCGTGCGCCTTCTCAAAAGCCAGCTGATGCGCCTTGAGGTCGTCGAGATACAGAGAAAACTCGTCGATTTGTTCTATATAAGAAGCGATTGCCTCGCGCTCAAAATCCTCAATCAAGCTCTTAATGCGCGCCGTCTTAATCGCATACGTTTCGCGACTCAGCCCCTTGTAGCTATCGACAATCACCTTGAGCTTTTTCGCGGCTTCCTGCTTTTTGCTGTCGCGGCTGTAGAGCGCAGAATTGATGTGTGCCTTAATCGCCTTAAAATCGTTCAGTCTGTCCTTGTCCGCACTCTCAAGCGTCGATTTTACGCGCGGCTGCATATACGAGAGCGTGAGAGCCTTGCTTTCTTTGCTCAATTCGTCGGCGTTCGCTTTAAGATACGGATACGTCTGAAACTTTTCATTTTCATTATACTTTCGCAAAATCGCAATCGCGAGGTTTGAAGCGTCCGCGATTCCCAATCGAGTTGAAGCTGTTCGCATATAAACTCCTTTAACGTTATTCAATTCTGATATAAATGATAGCACTGCTTTTTGTCTTTTGCAAGCAAAATTTTAAGAAAAATCGCTGTTTTTTGTCAAATGTTTTTAAGTAAATGTGTTTTGCTTTGTCAGAACTCGTTTGTGCCTCGTGCAAATGACTAAAATCACTGAAATGAGCCTTTTGCATTTGTGTATGCAACTTCTGCACTGGAAAATAATGTTATCAACCGTAACTTGCATTAGCCGAAATCGTTTTTTAGATGTATTATGTAGACAACAATTTGCGCGAGTTGTTTTTGAACGGAGGTTCTTATGAAATTATCTTTTGCTGGTGTAAAGAAAGTCGCGATTTGCGTCGCTGCTTCTCTTTCTCTTTTTTTAGTGTCTTGTGCGACGACCGAAAAGAAAGGCACGGAAAATAAGGCGGATTTGCCAGAAAAAATAAATATGAGCGCGTGGCTTTACAACGAAGCGGACGGCGTTTATTATCAATTGGGGATTGCGTACGGAGCGAAGATTGTTGACGCGAAATATGAAACGCTGGGGATTTTTGTTCCTGCCGCATACTACAACGCTAAGGCGAACGGAGATGGAACGTATACGCTGAGCGTCAATGCAAGCGGCAAAGTGGGCGAGTTCACGGCGAAAAACGCTCCTTTCGTTATGCCGATTCAAACGCCAGGATACGCGGCTTTGGAAGCGCCGACTGCGTACGAGAGCAGAGTGAAAGAATACACCGATAACGGATTTATATTTATTTATGCTGGTGCAAGAGGCAGAGACCACGGTGCGCCGACGGGTGTGGTGGATTTCAAGGCGGCAATTCGCTATGTGCGCTATAACAAGAATGTGCTTGCTGGCGACACGGCGAGGGTGTTCACTTACGGAATGTCTGGCGGCGGCGCGCAGAGTGCGATATTGGGTGCAACGGGCGACGCGGCTGAATACGACGTGTATTTGAAAGAAATCGGCGCGGTGATGAGCGAAAGCGATGCGATTATGGGCAGTATGGATTGGTGTCCGATAACGAATCTCGATGTGGCTGATGCGGCGTATGAATGGGAGCTCGGTGTGGCGAGAGTGGGGCTTGACGCGGAAACAAAGCGTATTTCAGACGCGCTTGCCGTTTCGTTTGCTGAACATATCAATGCGTTAGGCTTGAAGGACGAAAACGGAAACGTCTTGACGCTGGAGCAGAGTGAGGACGGTCTGTATCACGCAGGAAGCTACTACGAGTATTTGAAGCGCGTGATTGAAAAATCGCTCAACGATTTCTTAGCCGACACGACATTCCCGTACAATGTGGACGCGCAAAAAGCCGCTCTGGGAACGAATATGCTTTTGCCGTCTGATTGGAAGCCTCGCGGACCGCAGGGAATGGGCGGCGCACAGGGCAATGCACCTGCAATCGAGGAGCTGGACGGCGTGAAGCGTGCGGCTGAGCCGACGGGAGCAATCAAGCCTTGTGGCACTTACGACACAGTGGAGGATTACATTGCCGCGCTCAATGCGAACGAAAGCTGGGTGAGCTATGACAGCGCGACGAACACGGCGACGATTACGAGCGTTGAGGCGTTTATGCGCAATGTGAAGCAGCTGCAAAAGAGCGTTGCGGCGTTTGACGATTTGAACGGCACGCAGGGCGAGAATACGCTTTTTGGCATTGGCGACGGAAAGAGCGGGCATTTTGACGCGGAGCTGGCGAAAATCCTTTCTGGCACGGAAAAAGGCGAGGAGTACGCTGCTTCGATTGCGCAAAAAGACAGCGTTGGCGTTGATGTGGCGACTCGCGTGAATATGTATAACCCGATGTATTATTTGAGCCCTGCATACGCTGGTTACAAGAAGAGCACTCCTGCGAAGTACTGGCGTGTTCACGCAGGAATCTTCCAGGGCGACACGGCGATAAGCACCGAGCTTGATTATTACCTTGCGCTGTTGCAGTACGGCGACGGCGTGAAGAGCGCGGAGTTCGCTGACGTGTGGGGATTGTATCACACTGAGGCGGAGCGTCAGGGAACATCGACAGAGAACCTTATTGCGTGGATTAAAGACTGCTTGAAGAGCGAATAGCCTTTTTCTTACAATCTAGCGTCTGCTTGACAAATTTTTAACACCTCGCAAAAAATATTTGCATTTTTGCGGGGTGTATTGTATAATGTATGGAAACGTTTTTATAGGAGTTTTGCGATGAATAAAAAGATTGATGCGTTTCTTGCAAAGCACAATTTTCCTGTACATTTGAATATCAATGCTGTCATTGATGCGCTGTTATGCGATATGGAGAATGGTCTCACGAAGTCGGGATTGAAAGCAGGCGAGGAGATGATTCCGACGTACGCCCTTCCGCCCACGACGAAGCCTGTGAATGAAACGGTTATCGTCATTGACGCTGGCGGCACGAACTTCCGCTCTTGTCTTGTGTCTTTTGACGCATGCGGCAAGGCGACAATCAGCGAAATGGAAAAGACCTGTATGCCAGGAGTTGCAAGGGAGCTGTCAAAGAAGGAGTTTTTCGACCAATTCGCGACCAATTTGGAACATCTAAAGAACAAGGCGAGCAAAATCGGCTTTTGTTTCTCGTATCCAATGCAAATTACCGACGACGGCGATGGCATTTTGAACGGATTTTCAAAAGAAGTGAAAGCTCCTGAGGTTGTTGGCTGTAAGATTGGCGCGTGTCTTTCTGATGCACTTGTCGAGCACGGCTGGAATCGCCCTACAAAGATTTCGCTTTTGAATGACACGGTTGCGGCTCTTCTTGCTGGCGCGAGCCAGTGCGGTGATGGATTTGATTATTCTTCATATATCGGCTTTATTTTGGGGACGGGAATGAATCTCGCGTATATTCAGCCTGAGATGCCGAATTTGAAAAAGCAAATCATTGTGTGCGAATCTGGCAAGTTTGATAAGGTTATTGCTTCAGACTTCGACCGAGAGCTTGATGCACATTCGACAGTACCTGGTAGCTTTGCGCTTGAGAAGAAGTGTTCTGGCGCGTATTTGGGAGCGGTTGCATTCTACGCAATTAAGGCCGCGTGCAAAGACGGTATCTTTACAGAGGCTACGGCAAAGGCTCTTTCTAGCCTAGAAGCATTGACGTTGATTGATATGGATAGCTATTTGCATTCACCTCTTTCGAATGATACACAGCTGGGTAAAATTCTTGCAGATTGCAAAGCAACGAGTGATGATTACAGTGCATTGTATTTGCTTTGCGATGCAGTAGTTGAGCGTAGTGCGCGTTATGCTTCAGCTATTTTGGCGGCTGCTGTAATAAAAAGTGGAGAAGGAAAAAATCCTGTAAAGCCTGTTTGTGTTGTTTGTAATGGTACTACATTCTATAAAACAAACTATGTGAAAGAACGGGTTCAAGGATATTTAGAGCAAGTATTGCGAGAACAACGCTCTTTGTTTGCACGGCTTATAAGTGTTGAAGATGATATAACGATAGGAACTGCGATTTCTGGACTTGTATGAAGCATAAAAAAACAGGGGTCATACCCTGTTTTTTTTATTTATTCCATAGGATTTTCAATATCTGCACGGAACATGAACAAATCTTGTATTTTCAATGCATAAGTCATATTCAATTCACTGCCGATAGAGCTTTCACTTATCAAAGGTACTTCAAAAGAATAGGTGATTGGTGTATAACCGTCTGCAGTTATATCAATAGAGAAATGAAACTGTCTGTTTTCTCCGTTTTCTTTTGTTGGTATAGACTTTACCCAAAACGAATAAGCTCCTCGCGTCGTTTTAAAGGTTTTACACGGATTCGCCCAAGTGATGTCATTCATAACAGCTAAATCGCCGTCCATATTCAATGTAATTGTTGCATTGCTAAGAGGCTCAAACGAACTTCCGTCCATAACAACGCCCTGAAAGGTTGGAAAATTAAATTTTGGAGAAGGAACAGAGGCTTCTACGCACTTTTCTCTTGCGACATTATGATAAGGACGCTTCGCGGAACTAACTAATCTGATTCCTTCGATGCCGAGAGAATCAATATCAGCGTTAAGCTGAGGATTACTCAGAACATCTGCAAAATGTGTAACACCACGTCCAGAAACAACATACTTTGGAGGAATTCTGTTTAGCACATAACTGACTGTGTCCAAACGGCAATTCTCGCAGTCACAAGAGAGCCAAGACGCGTTATCCTGCTTAAGTTTATCATAAAGGTCATTTATACGGGAGTAGACTTGCTCTTCCATTATGTTATGTATATTCATACCTATATTATATGCCACTTTTCCCAACTTGACAACTTCAAAAGTAAAAAAAATGAAAAATCTATTGGAAATACTAGCGACTACATTGCACTAAGTTTGCGCTGTATCGTTCCACTGCTTCAAAGATTATGAGGTCTGGCTGATAATTCAAGATATACTCTTTATCGCCGTCGTTAAATCTCTTCCCAATATATTCTGCATCTGAAAATAAAGGTGATGTAAAAGGCTCTAGCGCACTAAAGAAAGAGTCTCTAAATATGAGTGTTCTTGGCAAAGTTGTATCTTTACTATGAGTTATAACGCCATTTGTGCCATCATTTTTGATGTATTCATAGAAATCTGCATTTTGTGCACCAACAGGAGAAAGCGTCGGGAGTGTGCTTCTTGCTTTTTTGATATTCAGCATTGGTAGAATATCTCCTGCGGTTTCGCTATAGTCGATTTTAGTGTTATAGGTAATTTCGGGAAATTGTCTTTCTGGAAATGCAGCATAGATTTTTTGCTTTAGTAGCTCGAATGCACAATATGCACCTATAGGATTCCAATGCGTATCGGTTTCGTAATAAAGCGGATAGTTGTATTCTGCTTTTTTCTGCAAAAGAACATCTCTCGGAAATATGTATTCTACGCCGAGTTCGTCGAGAATAGCGGTTAGTTGGTCGGTTCTTGTGTTGCCGAGAGGTCGTGAAAACGGATAGTATTCAGAATAAACGCTGTGTTTATTAGGACAAATTAAGAAAATTGCTTTTATTCCGTTCTGTTTGCACCATGTGGCTGTATTTTTTACATTTTCTTTCCACGTTTCAAGATTTTCATCTATTAATAGATTTTGTTTCATAAAATCTGCATAATTATTTCCGTCTTCGGTATCGATATAGAAGAACCAACCATTTTTTCCCTGTATTCCTTTAGCTCCTTTGAAAGCGTGCAATTTATGGTTGATTTTTGAATTAAGTGAAATGAAATAGAGTCGTAATCCAAATCTGTCAGAAAGATAAGCGTTACAATCAGAGAAAAAGTTTTTATTAAAATGATTGTCCTTGAATATGCTTGGAAAAGAAGCAAGGTATCGATTTTCTTTTTCAGAAACAACCGCCTTTTTATTAAAGCGAATTAGAGGATATGAAAAAACAATCAAGGCACAGACGATAAAAGCATACTGCAAAAAATGCTTTATAGATGAAGCTGTCATAAAAACTCCTAGAATCTAAAATAAATAAACGGATTGTATGAATTATCTGCAAGACTTGCATAACACAATACGAGTAACATTCCTAATGCGAGGTATTTTAATGCAAGCGCAATAACAGAAATCATATTGTTTTCTGTTTTGAAAAATTGCTTTATCGCTCTCCACCACGGAAATGAAAACACAATTCCGATAGTTGCGATGATATAAAACTTTGTATCGATGTTTAATAACAACATTCCGTCGATGTGAATCGGAGTGAATGTGCCAACATATTTTGTGTAGTTTATGCCGAACATCTTTAGAAATAGTTTTACACTTTGCTTTGTCCCATTTCTAAACAGAACCCACAAAAACACTACGCTAAACAATGTAAATATTCTGTGAAGAAGCTGTATAATGACGTTGTCTTTTGTAAAAAATTGCTTGAGACTACGCTCTGCTGTCATTAAAATGCCGTGAGCTAATCCCCAGAGAATAAAATTGATGCTTGCACCGTGCCATAAACCTGTCGTGAAAAACACAATAAAACGATTTAGAATAGTTCGTAGAGAGCCTTTTCGATTACCACCAAGCGGAATATACACATAATCGCGGAAAAATGATGTAAGCGAAATGTGCCACCTGCGCCAAAAATCAGTGATAGAAGCTGCGGCATACGGATAATTGAAGTTTTCGCTGAGTGTAAAGCCGAACATCGCTGCAAGACCTATTGCCATATCAGAGTATCCAGAAAAATCATAGTATATTTGCAAGGCGTAAGCAAATGCGGCTATCCAAGCTATTTGTGTGGTATATGAAAAAAGAGATGCGCCATAAACTTTATCTGCAACAAGGGCTACTGTATTTGCGATGAGAATCTTTTTTGCTAATCCGATTATAAATCTTTCTAATCCGTAAGAGAATTGCGCGGCTGTTTCTTTGCGAGAAATGATTTGCTTGTTTATGTCGGAATATCGCACAATAGGTCCTGCTATGAGTTGCGGAAAAAAGGCAATATAAAGCCCTAAGTGCAAAAGACTTTTTTGTGCATTGCGTGAATCTTTATAAACGTCTGCAAGATACGAAATCTCTTGAAAGGTATAAAATGAAATACCAATCGGGAGTGCAAGTTGTATTATATGGAGCGGCTTTAACTGAAGCGAATTCAACAGCCTATCAATAATTGTCATCGAGAAGCCTAAGTACTTGAAAACAAACAGCAAGGCAATATTTGCACTAATCGCACATATCAAAAGAGCTTTTCTCTTTTTGTCTGCCGCCGCAATCCATAAGCCTGCATTATAATTAAAGATAATAGAGCCGAGCATTAACAGCACATATTTCGGCTCTCCCCACGCATAAAACAACAGACTTGCAAAAAGCAGCACACTGTTTTTGTATGCCCTTGATGGTAGCATATAGTAAAAAAGAAGTACCATCGGCAAAAAGAAAACAAGAAATGTAATGGAACTAAACAACATAAAACGTATCTTATTGTAAAAAAAAAAACACTCAATGGGGAAAAAAGTCTAAAAAGTGCGTAAAATCGCTATTTCTGCGAAAAAATACTTGAAATATTGAATATTCAAGTGTAAGATATTTAGTATAGCGATACGTTGAATGTATTGCACAAAGAACAGTTTTAGAGGAGAAGCGTTTATGAACAAATCAGAACTCGTTAGCGCAATCGCAACAGACACAAAGCTTACTAAGAAAGATGTTGAAGCTGTTGTAAAGTCTTTTATCGACAATGTTTCAAAATCTCTTGAAAAAGGTGATGATGTTCAGCTTATCGGCTTTGGTACATTCACTGTTGTTGACCGTGCAGAGCGCAAGTCTATTAACCCTGCAACAAAGCAGGAAATGATTGTTCCAGCTTCAAAGAGCCCGAAGTTTAAAGCAGGAAAAGCTCTCAAAGAGCTTGTTAATAAGTAAGAGATAGCTTCTTTCTTTTTAACAAAAATCCCCGCAAGGTGCAAAAGCCGTGCGGGGATTTTTATTTAGTTTAGCTTGCGGATTTGAAGATAATCAATCATCATTCCTGTTTGTCCAGGGTGATGAGGCGAGTTTGCCTGTACAGTGATTAACACTTTTGCCCCTTCTTCCAATCGGAACGTTATGGGCGTACGCGTGGTGTTCTCAAAGCTCTGCAGCGGCGGCTCTGATGGTGATACGCGATATGGCTCGTTATCGACGAAAATATAAAACGCAGCGTGTTCGCTATCTTTCGCCTTTTCCCGTGCTAAAATCTCGTAGCTGCCAGCCTCTAGCGACACAAACGCCTTTGCAACCGATACGCTGCTTTTGATTGTGCCTGCAAAGCGGTTTGAGTATTCCTCATCATACGAAAAATCAATGTTTTCCGCGAACATATTTTCAATTTCAAGCCGCATTGCATTTCCGCTGAACGCAATTTCTGGAATAGGCGCAACATAAGCCCTTTTCGGTTTTTGAGCTTTTGCTTGCTCGCTTTTTTCTGTTTCGCCGCCTTTGTTTTCCTCGTCAGTTTTTCCCTTGCCGCTTTCGCTTTGCTCTATCTTCTGCTCCTCTGCTTCTTTTTCGCCCGTTTTGTCTGTGGTCGCACAAGATGCCAAAAACAGAGCGCACACGCTAGCACTCAATACTGATATTCTCGTTATCCGTTTCATACTGCCTCTCAAATGATTTTTTCGTCTAGTATCATTATTAGACCTGTTCGATAATTGTCATTATCGGGCTCCTTATACTTCAAAATGAAATGCAACAGTGAAAAAAAATAAAAAACTTCATAGAATGTTTTCAGCCAAAACCACTTCAACGAAGAGGAAAACAAACTATGAAGCATTACAATCATTTTACA
>CALDID010000024.1 GCA_937901865.1 uncultured Treponema sp. | reverse complement strand
TATTCGAGATAGTAAAATACTTGTTCAACTCGTCAAATGTCGCCGAAAGTCCGCCTCGTCGCGCTACAACCACGCTTGCCCCGACTTTCATTGTTTTGTCGAACGACGTGCTGTAAAAAAGGCGGTCAAGAAACGAAATCAGCGTGCCGTTTGCCGACGCATAATACACGGGACTTGCGACAACCAATCCGTCTGCTTTCTCGAACAGTTCAGCGGCGCGGTTCACATCATCGTCGATAACGCATTTGCCTGTTTTATAGCACGAGCCGCATGCAATACAGCCGCGAATCGCTTTGTTGCCGATGTGCAAAAGCGTGGTTTCAATGCCGTCTGCGTCAAAGATTTTCTGCATTTCAGATAAAGCGAGCGCAGTGTTGCCCTTTGCGTGCGGGCTTCCGTTGATAATCAATACATTCATAGTGTTGCCTCGTTTATTAGAGTGGGAAAATTGCACCGCGAATGAGCTTGACGTGCAGCAAAGAGCTGACAAGATACGAGGCTTTTTTCTCTTCGTCGTTTCCCACTGCAAGAGTCAAAACAGCCTCTGTTCCCCTGCCCTTTTTGTCGAGCTGTAGCGGCGTACCAGAAATCGTTTCTCCGTTCACTTCAATTTCAAGCATTGCCTTTGTTTCAATGGAATGTTCGATAACGTGAACTTTGCCAAAGTAATCCATCGACCCTGCTTCCAGCTTTTCCACGCGAACACAGCCAGCCGAAAGCTGTTTTTCGCTCGTAATCATTCGCCGTTCAATGCGAGAAAGAAGCTCATTCTTTACATCTTTTTCAAGCCTTTGCCCCTCGACAATGTTCTTTAGCGTCTGCAAATAGTCTTCTCTCTCTTTTGAGTTGTCGCTTTCTTCGTTCTTTTCGTCGATGATAAATGTCTTTTCACTTTCGCGCAAAAGAGGATACGGCAAAATAAATGTTTCTTTTTTGTCCGCATCGATTTTGCCCACAAACTCAAAGCTGTTTTTCTTCAAGATACTAAACGCATCGTCTTTGCTTGAAAAGTCCATCAAAAACACGCCAGAAGCCAACTTCTTTCGTATATGTTCAGAAAGTCTGCGGTTCTGTTCTATGAGCTTCTCTTTTTCCTCCGACACTTGCAAAATAAAGCCTTGATACAGTGTCGCAGAATTATAAGCCGTAAACCATTCTTCTATCGAAACTTTTATATTTTGCGGAAGCTCGTACAAAGAATATGAAGACAATAATGTATAAAGCGTTTCTGCTGTCATTCCGCAATCAAAGCAGAACATTGCATTTTTTCTCGTAAGCTCAAACGTGCAAGCGGTGTCAAAATGCTTGATGCAAAGAGCTTTTGTCAGCTCCAGCATATTCTCTAGCTTAAGACCAGGAAGAAGCATTGCCGTAAAACTTGAATCTATGCTCAAGACCTTATCTGCTTTTTTCTGTTCGTAGAGTGCATTATTTACGATATAAATGGCTTCCCCTTTTTCCGTTTCGCCTTTCTTTAAAAGAAGCCTCATTTTGATTGCGCTTTCAAAAATCTTCTTGATGATAGCACTTTCGCTGTTCTCTTCGCTGCTTATTTCTTTTTCGCGCGAAGAAAGCATACGAGAGAAGCGCGATGTTGTGATTCTGTCTAAAATGCTGTGTTCGTGGAGCTTTTCTTTTATCAAGAACGCCGCTTTTATGATAGAAGAAAAAGTAAAGCCTTCTTCAGGAATGAGTGCAGATGTGTCTAAGAAAAGCTGTGCATTTTCTTGCAAATCTCCGCGCGTGGAATACGGCAAAAACGACACGCACAAAAACGCATATTGAAAGCGTGTTGACATTTCTGCAAATCGCTTTGCTTTGTCAAAATCAACTAAAAAGCGGTCGGTTTCCTTGTCTTTTTTCAAAATAGACAGATTCCACAAAGCAATCAATATATCGTGAAGCATGTCTATGCTGTCTGTCGGGAAGATAAGCTCTAAAGCCTCCGCCGTCTTTTTCTTAAACTCGCCGTCTTGCTTAAACAGGTCAGTATTTTCTTGCACAAACGACAAGAGCGCAACGAGCAATTCGCTTGAAATATACAGAGCTGGCTCTATCGGTGTGCTTGTGGCAATTTTCGCCTTTGGGATAATGTAAGACATCTTCAACACATCTTTGAGCAAATCTGTAAGATACGGCGTGATACTGATGATTTTTTTCTGTGTCCTTTCGTCTAAATGACTAAAGATGAAAAGGCGTTCTTCAAGATTAGAAAGTTTTTCGTAAAGCTCTTTTTGAGTAAACTCATCTGCAAAAAAGCTAACGAGTTTATCGGCTGTGCAATCCGTGATAAAATTGATTGCGCTCAATAGCTCTTTATCGGTAGTAGAAAGCATAAGAAGCATTTTTTCTCTGTTTTCAGAATTCTTCATAAAGGCAGAAAGCTCTTCAATGAGTTTTTTCTTGTTATACGGGGTAAGTATTTGCCCCAGATATGAGCGCATAAGCTCAAAAAAACTCACTTCGTTCATCAAAACCATACTTTCTTGCCATTTCAAAATCGACTGCACATGCGGGTCAAGCTCTTTCATAACTTTCTTATCCTATAAACTCTCTTGAAAGATTTTCTATAGCGTTTTCATCATCGTAGCTGACAATACGATACGAATACCCCTGTTCTGCTAAAAACTTTTGTCGGTTAGAGCCGAATTCTTCTTCAACCGTGCCTCTTGTAATGAGCGTGAAAAAGCGCGACATTCTTTCTTTCGGTCGCAATATTCGACCAAGCCGCTGCGCCTCTTCTTGCCGAGAGCCAAAAGTTCCACTAATCTGTATTGCAATAGACGCGTCTGGCAAATCTATCGCAAAGTTTGCAACCTTAGACACGACAAGCACTTTGATTTTATTTTCTCTAAAGTCATTATATATCTTATCGCGTTCTGCATTTGCTATCTTACCTGTGATTATCGGCGCATTAAGCAAAGTTGCTGCGTCTTTAAGTTGAGATAAGTATTGTCCAATAATAAGAATTTTATCGTTCGGGAACTGCGACACAATTTTTTGCACAATCGTGAGCTTTTCGCTGTTCTCGCTGGCAATTCTATGCTTTAATCTTGTAGAGGCGACCGCATACTCAAGCTCTTTCTGCTCTGGCAAGTTCACTCTGATTTCTACACATTCCGCGCTTGCAATCCAGCCTTTTTTCTCAAGCTCTTTCCACGGCACATCATATCTTTTCGGTCCTACCAAAGAAAACACATTGCCTTCAAGCCCGTCTTCTCTGACTAAAGTCGCCGTAAGCCCTACTCGCCTAATCGCCTGTATTTCCGCCGTAACTCTAAACACAGGAGCGGGAAGCGTATGCACTTCATCATAAATGATAAGCCCCCACGCCCTTTTTCTGAAAAGCGAAAAATGCTTGTATTCCGACTCTTTGTCTTTTCGATACGTCAAAATTTGATACGTCGCAACTGTTACAGGCTTTATCTGCTTGTTTTCGCCCGTGTATTCTGCAATATCGTCTTTTGTCAGCGTTGTTTTGTCTAAAAGCTCATCAATCCATTGATGAACAGCGGAAATATTCGTCGTAATGATGAGCGTATTCGTCTTTAGCAAATCCATAATCGTCATTCCGACAATCGTCTTTCCCGCTCCGCACGGCAAAACAATCGTTCCAAATCCCGTTCCTGCTCCCCTGTTTCCCACAATCGCTTCGGCAGCTTCCCTCTGATAGCCGCGTATCGTGAGCTTTTTGCCCGAAAGAGTCGTTTCTCTCAAGCTCACATTGAGCGGTTCTCCGTCTTTAAGCGTTACATCGTCTTTTACAGGCCACAAAGATTTTAATAGCTCTTGCTTGATAAAACCGCGGTCGGTAAGAGAGAGCAAAAAGCGATAATTCTCGCCCTCTTTTCCTTGTGGAGAAAGATATTTTTTTCCGACAGGCAAAGCGCAGATTTCTTTATACACAGCCTCGCTGTCTGTTTCAAGATACAAATATTCATCGCTGCCGTTTAAAAGCGCACCTTTCGGTCCTTCAATCAATCGCAATTTGCCGAAACGCATTGCAGTTTCTCTTATCCACGCTTCCACGGCTTGCGGCACATCATAGCGCGCATACTCATATAGAACTTTTATCGCGTCTTCTGCACTAAAGCCTGCTGAAGTGGCGTTCCACAACGACAGCGGCGTAAGGCGATAAGTGTGTATATGCTCTGGCGACCGCTCTAGTTCCGCAAAAGGAATGAGCGCATCGCGACAAGAAGCAGCAAGCGGCGCGTGAACATCGAGTAAAATAGTTCTATCTGTTTGAATAATAAGCGGGTTATCGAATTTCATTCTTATCTTATATTTTATCCCATTCTTTTATTTTTGTAAATTCGATAAGTATGTGTTACAATTTTAAAAGGTATGATTGAGAAAATAAGAATTGCATTTCGCCGAAGTGATTTAGCTATTAAAAGAAGCGAATTGTTTATAAACGTGATAAAATCCAAGTTTCCCGAAATCGAAATAGAAAGGCTCATAAAAATTCCAGAAGCCGACAAATATATGAAATTGCTTTTTTCGGATTTTGGAAAGCAAGGCGGCTTTACAGGCGTTTTTGAAAAAGCTCTGCAAGAAAAAGAAATTGACATCGCTGTGCATTGCGGCAAAGACGTTCCGCTTACTTTGCCAGAAGGAATAGCATTTCACGCATTTTCTCGCGGAGATGACAGAAATGTAATCGTGTTTTTAAAAGGCGTTGTAACAAAAAACGGCGATATGCTAGAAAAAATCACTGGCGAAACAATTTACTTTAAGGTCTCTAATTTCTGCCGCAAAATGCAAATCGATAGCTTATTTAAAACAGATTGCGTTTTAGAGCGAGCCAATGTTCCCGAACAAATAGCGTGGCTGAGAAACGGGGAAGCAGATTGCATAATGGTTAGTGCTTCTGCGGTGGATTTGCTCTATCTAAAAGAGATGGAAGACCTCGATTTTTTGTATCTGGAAAGAAATGAGATAGTGCCTGTGTTCAATCAAAGCGTAATCGGCGTGGAATACAGAAGCGAAGATAAAGAAATCGAAAAGATTATAAAAGAAGTCGCAGACAAAAATACGGTGGAAGAGGTGCAAGCCGAGCGATATTCGCTTTTGAAAGGCGGAGTTGATGAGATGATAGGCGTGAATTGCCATATCGAAGGAGATGCGATGAGCGTAAGCGGCGCAATTTACTCCGACAGCACCGCAAAGAAAGCCGCTCTTTCAGGTGAAGCAATCACCTGGAGCTATATGTGCGACAAAGTCTATGAAAAACTCTCTGGCCGCCGATAACACGCACAGCGTGTCTTAAAGAAAAAATTATCTCAGTGAAGTAATTTAGTAATCCAGTGCAAAAATATTTTTTCTTACTGCGAAAATAAATTATTGCACTGAAATAAAAAATTATCTCACTGGATAAAAATTTTTTAGCAGTGCAAAAAATATTTTTCTCACTGCTAAAATAAATTATTGCACTGCATAAATATTTTTTCTCAGTGGAATAAAAAATTATCGCAGTGGAATAATGTGCTTCATTTTGAGATAAAAAATCGGGAACTAAAGCCTTCTCTCTAGCTCCCGACCTCTTGCGCCCTGACGACTAGTCAGTTGGCTCTGTTACTTCTTTTTTAGCCGACGCAACTTTTTTGTAAATAGTAGCTCTCAATTTATTCTTAATTGCTACTGCTGGACGGAACAAAAGTTTTGAGTTCAAAATATCGGAAGTGTTTACGTCTTCTTCCTTTTCTTTGCCTCTTGCCTCAAAACTCTGACGGAAAATACCAAAGTTATCAAGTTTGACGGTGTCGCCTGCCATTGTATGACGAGGGATAACTTCTTTCAAACTGGTAATAACTGCACGAATATCAGGTGCGTTAATAGAAGACGCATACGATATTTCTTCAGCCAACTCTTCTTCGCTAATCATCTTTCCCCATTCTGGCTGCGGATAGTAAAGTGATTTTTGTCTGTCGAGAGGATTTTCTCTCTTCGTAATATGATAGTTCATAGTTGAACCCCTTAAAAATATATTTACGAGAAACTGCGTATCTCTCGCATACTTAAAAGATACATCAAAAATTACTTTTTGTCAAATATAAATATGCAATTTGTGAGATTTTCACAAATAACAAGTGTAAAAATATTTTTATTAGGCTTTTCCCTGCTCAAAACCGATAAGAAAAGTATGCTGTTGGAATTCTCTTGTGCAAATGTGAAATCGATAAAAGACAGAGTTACTTTTTCTCTTGAAGCAAGTGCGGACAAAACGCTTGAAGACACGCTGATAAATGCTTCGGACAAAAAAAAGTATCTGCGTTTTGCGAGTATTTACGGGCTGAATGGTTCAGGAAAATCAAGTTTTCTCACTTCTATTTCGCTTTTGCAAGAGCTGGTTATTACCAATCCTGCTATTTTGCCAGGTCAAGAGCTTGAGCAGTTTCCGCACAAAAGTGCAATTAACGAAGATACTGAATTTGAAATAGTGATTATCAGAAACGGTGTGAAATACAAATATTCGCTTTGCTACAACAAAGACGGCGTTACGAAAGAATCGCTTTTTTATTGGCCAAACAAGAGAATTGCCCGCATTTTTGAGCGAACAAACGACGAATACACTGTGCAAGATAGTTTTGTAAAATTGAACAACATAATAGAAGACAAAACGTTTTCTAATCGTCTTTTTTTAACGATTGCTGCGACGGATACGCCTTACAAAGAGTTTAAGGAAGTTGTAGAGTTTTTCACGGTTGACCTTGTTTGTTATGAGCCAAGATTAAACAACTGGCTTTCGTATTCGGCGGAACAAATGCAAAACAGTGCAGAAATGAAGAGCAAAGTTTTGGATTTATTGCACAAAATGGGTTCTGACGTAGTGGACATTACGGCAAAGATGGAGAGAGTTCGCTCTGCCTTTCCTGCGGAGGCTGGCAGAATGTTTAGCCCTGCGCTTAGGCGGAGTATGCAAATCCCGTCGATAAAAATGCACTATGCGGAGTTTTCGCTGGATTTATCGGAGGAATCTGACGGAGTGCAAAAGCTCATTGCGTTTATTTGCCCGATTGTCGATATGTTCGAGAAAGGAAAAATCTTTATTTGCGACGAGATAGAGCGGCATTTGCACCCGACAATTATCCGCGATATTGTAGAGATTTTTATGCAAAACAAAACGAGTGATGCACAGATTATCGTTACTACTCACGATATAGATTTACTTGATTTAGATTTGCTTCGCCGCGACCAGATTTGGTTTACAAGGCTTAATAAAGCAGGCAGACACACCGACCTCTATAGCCTTTCCTCTCTCCCCGCCATTCGCAAAGACGAAAACATCAAAAAGAATTTTTTGTCAGGCAAATACACAACAATGGAAAAATAGTTATGCTTTGGCTTGAAGTAGTAAATTATAGTTTTGCTGATGGCGGGCGCACCAAGTTAAATCTACGATATTCCAAATATCAAAAGTTTTTTGCTCTTTTAATAGTTTATATACTTCAGTTTCCAAATGAGAAATATCGTGTGCGATGTATTCAAGCGGTGATTCTTGGTCTGGAAGTGCAAAATCTGGATTAGCTCCTGCTTCGCAACATTTTTTAATCTCATAATAAGAGCGCAACTCCCATACTGCATAATACAGTCTTAAATCGATTTCTCGGAAGTTTTGGAATTTGTATTTATTGAACACGGCAGAAGCACAAAATTCTTCAAATGTCTTTGCTTGTTCGCTTTCTTCTGAAAAATCTTCTTCTGTTTCGTAAAAATCCTGAACAAAATCTTCTATTATAATATTGTCATTCTTAAAGCCAAAATATTTCTCAAATAGGCTCAAGATTTTTTTATTTTCCTCATACTTTTCTTTTAAGAAAGAAGGCATATTGTTGCTGTAATCTTCTGGATTCAAAATGATTGAGTAGCATACAGACAAAATGAATAAAGGAACTTCTTTTAAAAAGCCACCTATGTCGTCTAAACAAGATTTGTCATAGTCGCCAATTTGCAAAATGCGGCTTACAGCGTCATAATCGCAATTGACGATGGCGTGAATTAGATTATTATCGCTAAAAAGTTTTTGCTTCATATTGCAATCTTATAAATCAAAAATGAAAAATGCTTCTATCCAATCAGAGTCATCATTTTCATAATCACTTCTTGGACGACCAAAAACTTCTTCATTTCGCCAGATTTTACATGGTGGAGAAAAAGTCTTATTTAACTCAACCGCTTCTTCAATGGATTTGCCTTGTTCCATGAAAAAATCGCCTACAATTGTTTCATGACGGTAACTTGAACTATCAGCAAGCATAATAAGTTTTGTTGAATGAAAAACAGACGCAAGGTAGTTTTTGCAAATAGAAATAGATTTTTCTAGCCAGTCATGCCCTTCTTTTTTATTTTCTCGAAAAAAATCCAACATCTGATACCAACGAAGATAGTTAAAAGCCGTTTTACCATTACAATCGCTATTGCCTACATAAACAGTTTTTTTATAAATATCTAATAGAAATAGATAATTGTCTTTTTCATACTCGATTGAAATATCTGAATAGTTATCGCTATATAAAATATAGAAAGTATCACTTTTATGAATGATGTTTTGAAAAGGGACTTCATCGCAATTATGAAGAAATACATCACGATTTGTTCGTTTTCTAAACTCTTCATAAAATAATTGAGGATTATCAGCTGGTAAATCGTGGTCAATAAAAAAACATATATCTACACCCATAAATATTTCTCCTAAAAAAGCATTTTGAGAAATATTATACCACAGAAAAGATAATGCAAGTGTGGAAAAATGAGGGAAAATACCATATTTTACATTAGATAAATAACTTGACACATTAGATATATAAGCTGTATTATAATAATACATATCATTGATTACTATTTACGAGGCGCGGTTGGCGCATAAATAAGTACAATGCCTATAATCTTCAGCACCGCAAGATAATGCGGCAGGACACCCGACAGAAATGCCGTGCGTGCCAATGGGAAGATTGTAGGCATTTTTTTGTGCTTAGCGAGAAAATAATTTGCTGTAAAAGTATAGATGTTTTATACAATCAAATGCCTATTACTAAACAAAATGTATTTTCAAATCTCATTTGGAGGTTTTTAGAGCGTACAGGTGCGCAAGTTGTTCAATTTGTTGTTGCGATTGTACTTGCTCGACTTTTAACGCCAGAGGATTATGGAACAATAGCTTTAATCACAGTATTCATTACGATAATGAATGTGTTTGTGGATTCAGGACTTGGGTCTGCATTGGTTCAGAAAAAAGATGCTGATATTATAGATTTTTCTACTGTTTTTTATACAAATATAGTGTTTTGTCTTGCGCTTTATGCTTTGATGTTTGTTGCATCTCCGTATATTGCGCGTTTTTATAAAAATGCTGAATTAACTGCTGTAATTCGTGTTCTAAGCATTACTATAGTAATTTCGGGTGTAAAAAATATTCAGCAGTCGTATGTTTCAAAGACATTGCAGTTCAGAAAATTTTTCTTTGCAACGTTGACAGGAACGGTAACTGCTGCTGTTGTTGGGATTTGGCTTGCATATCACGGTTTTGGTGTGTGGGCTTTGGTTTCTCAGCAACTTATCAATTTGACTATAGATACAATACTTTTGTGGATAACGGTTCGCTGGTATCCAAGTTTTGTTTTTTCTTTTGAGAGGTTAAAAGCCCTTTTTTCTTATGGCTGGAAACTGCTTGTTTCGGCTCTTTTAGATACAACTTATAACAATTTAAGACAGCTTATAATCGGTAAAAAATATTCTTCACAAGATTTAGCTTTCTATAATAAAGGAAATCTTTTTCCGCAGGCGATTGTTGGAAATATAAATAATGCAATCGACAGCGTGCTTCTTCCTGTGATGTCTGAATCACAAGATGATAAAGAGCGTGTAAAGCAAATGACAAGACGAGCAATAAAAACGAGTACCTATTGTATTGCTCCATTGATGATGGGCTTAGCTGCTTGTGCGCCTGTGATTGTTCATCTTTTGCTTACGGATAAATGGCTTTCTTGTGTGCCGTATTTACGGATTTTTTGCATAACATATATGTTTTTTCCGATTCACACTGCAAACCTAAATGCAATTAAGGCAATGGGGCGGAGCGATTTGTTCTTAAAGCTAGAAATTGCAAAAAAAATAATGGGCTTGACTGTTCTGTTTTCTACAATGTGGTTTGGAGTTATGGTGATGGCATATAGTTTGCTTCTGACGAGTTTTTTGGGGCAGATAATAAACTCTTTTCCAAACAAGAAACTTTTGAATTA
Organism: uncultured Treponema sp.; assembly: GCA_937901865.1. Classification (GTDB taxonomy): domain Bacteria; phylum Spirochaetota; class Spirochaetia; order Treponematales; family Treponemataceae; genus Treponema_D. Next base: position 365 of record CALDID010000024.1, on the reverse strand, counting down.
TGGATACTTGGAGCAGTTAAAAGATATTTTTCCAGGAATTGCTCTTGCTGTGTGTATGGGAGTTTTGATTTCATTTATCAATATATTTTCTTTCGCAGCATTGCTGAAACTGTTAATTCAAATTTTGTGTGGAATTGCGCTTTATACACTTGGTTCTGCTTTATTTCAATTAGAATCATTTAACTATTTGAAAAGTTTTGTAACTGAAAAGTTTTTTTATAAATAAGAATATGAATGAAATAAAGAAAGTACGTGATTCAAATATAGAAATGTTGCGCATAATCTTAATGCTGATTATCGTTGCACACCATTATATTGTGAATTCTGGTGTAATTGATTCGGTAAATCAGTTTGTTTTAAGAAAT
>CALDID010000023.1 GCA_937901865.1 uncultured Treponema sp. | reverse complement strand
ATAGATTGCCGTATCAAGTACGGCAATGACATAAGGTTTCCGAACAGGTCTAATATACGACAATCAAAAAGAATTAGGCACAGTGTTCGTCGTGAGCGAATAGCAATATCGCACAGAAACAAAAAACGGATTTGTTCAACTCCTGCTTTAGAAGTGAACAAATCCGTTTTTTTGTTATGCTTGACTAAGTGAAAAGCTATTTGTTGACCATATTGAATGACAATACAAACTTCCAATGGTTTTTCCAAGCCACTTCGTTATTCTCATCGATTTGGAATGTGTTTGCCCAAAGCAAGCGCAGAGGGAATTGCGGAATAGTAAAGCGGATTCCAGGACCTGTGCTGTAATAGAAATCTTGCTTTGTTAGACTGCTCAAATCTTCAGGCTCTGCCACAATCGCCGCCGCATCAAAGAATCCGTCAAGCGCAATAATATGCGGAACAAGCGGAACGCGAAGCTCTATGATATTGCTCCACATCGCCTTTCCTCGCACGCTCGAAATTGACCAACCGCGACCGTTAAACATACCGTCAATATAGAGCTTGTTTCTTCTGCCCAGCGTTGTATCAGGTGTCGGGAACAAGAATGTAACTCCAGAATACGCCATAAGAACAGCCTTAAAGCTCCACGTTTCAGACACAGGAATATTAAGCAACGTCAAATAGCCCTCAAGTTTTGTGTCGGTGCGCAGGAAGAACTGATTTTCGATTGCAGGAATAAGTCCGTACCAGCGCAAAGACTGACTTGCAAACCAACCGCTTGAAGGGTCATAGTTTATATCTCTGTCATCAATAGAGAACGCTGTCCAAACGCTGTTAAGCGGAGTCCAGCTATTGTGATAATCTTCAATAGTTGCATCAATCGGAGTAAACTGAGATGAATCATACATATTATCGATGAGGCTTCCAGAAATACCGCCAGAGAGCGTCAAAATTGCAAAGTCAGGTGTCCAGCGATGACCGAGAGAAAGTCCTAAACTTGCGCTCTGTTGCTGATAATCCATATAGTATGAAGAACGATATGTACTACCTGTCGGGTCAGTATAGTTTCTATATGTTACAAGGTCAGAATACGAATAACTTGCGCTAATAGATGCACTAATCGGCAATCCAAGCCACCAGTTTTCTGAATAAGAAACGCCGACAGTCTTTTCTGTTGTAGAAATCGAAGAAGAAGCTGAAAGAGTCTTTCCCAAACCGCCGACATTGCTATCTGTCCATTTTACAAACAACGACACAGGCAAATCATCACTATCCGATACTCCAGAGAATGTAACGCCAAACTCGATAGATGTCGTTGATTGCTCTTCAACAGTGATAATCAAATCCACTAAATCGCTTTCGCTTCCTGTCTGAATGTCGGGCAAGACACTAGAAAAATACTGCAAGTTATACAAATTGCGCAAACTTGTCTGCAATTTGTTTTTCGTGAAAACATCTCCGCTTTCTAGCGTGATTTCGCGACGGATAACGTTGTCTTTTGTGCGGTTATTTCCTTTGATAATGACATTTTCGATATGGCTTCGAGGGTTTTCTTGAATAATAAGCGTATAGCTCAAAGTTTTCTTTTCGCTGTCTTTACTTGGAATCGGATTAAAGCCGTTTGACGTGTAGCCGTTGTTGTAATATTGGTCAACAATCGACATCAATCCTTCTTGAAACTTTGATTGATTAAACGTTTCACCATTCTTCAGCTTCATCAATTTACCAAGCTCTTCATCAGTAAAAATCGTGTTTCCGTTAAACGTAATTCCCTCGTATGTATACGGAGAGCCTTCTTGAATCACATAATGGATAGTAAGTTCATCTCTTTTTTTCTCAGGATTATATTCCACCGTGCGAACAACATCACGCACTTGCATATCTGCATAGCCACGGTCTGTATAATATTTTTGAATTGCCTGTCTGTCTTTATCAAGAGAAGATTCTTGGAACTCTCCTTTTTTGAATAAACCAGATTCTTTCAGCGAAAGCTGCTTTCGCAATGTTTTATCAGTAACAACACTATTTCCCTCAAAAGTGATGTTTGAAATAACAGTTGTATGCCCCTCATCAATCGTAAATGTAACAACAACGCCATCTTCTTTCACTTCGCTAGAGGCAGAAACAGAAACTTTTGTGTATCCTTTTTTCAAATAGAAATCTCTCAAAGCTCGCTCATCGATAAGCATTTTGCTTGTAACAAAAATCTCTTTTGCCTTTATTGAAATAGCCGTTTTAAGTTCGCTTGAACGCACTTGTTTATTGCCGACAAACTTAATCGCACTGATTTTCGGCTTTTCAACTACCGTAAATTCAAGGATTACCGTACTTTTTCTTTCATCGCCCTTAATTGCCTTTGAATCCATCTCTTCAAAAATATCAAGCGAATAAAGGCGGTCATACAAATTAGCAAACAGCTCATCGGTAAACGGTTGACCAATAAAGCTCGAAACAGTACCCTCAAGCTCGTTTTTCTTTGTGGTAACAAGCCCTTTGAAGCGCACATCACGCACGTTTTTTCCATAGTACCAATCGTCTGCATCAGTTTCTTCTATTGCATCAGTATCTTCTGTTGCGCTAGATTTTTTCTCGTCTGCTGTTTTTTCGTCTGCACTTATTTTCTCTTCACTAGCAGAGCTTTCATCTCTATCAGCACTATCCTCAACGCTTGTATCTGAGATACTCGCATCTTCGGCTCTTTGGGAAAAAACTGGAAAAGCTATTACTGACAAGAAAACTGCCGTACATAGAACCAGAAAAGAATTTCTGAAATACATATAATCTCCTAAAAATTTAATTTCCAAGATAACGTAAATGAAGTCGCCTGCACCCACAGATTAGACGACAAAAGATTTTGATTATTGCTCACATCAGGAGCGATGTCCAGACGGAGATTAGCAAACGGGGATTGCATTTCAAAACCGATTTCAGGCTGAAAGATAAGCCCCGTAGCAGAAGTGCCTTCGGCAATTTTGTCTTCGTCATAAGACCAACGCATAAGACTATCAACATAAATAAAACTTCCAAAGTATTTACCAATATAAACAGTTGTATTATCAAAAAAGTTACCGATTGAGTATTTATTATCATCGTTTTTCTGATTGTTACTGCTACTTTGCGTCAAAGCATTTTGCAATGCCGTAACGCGTATTGAGAATATATCAAAATTAAGCAAGTCGCGCAATGTGTTTTCTACTTTTCTAAAAGCTAAAGATTGCACGCCGTAATCAAGAATAGACCCCGCAATTTGTCCCGCAGAATCTGAATCCGCAGAAACAATCTGACCTAATATGCTCATAATCTCCGCTTCTGATTTCGCAGGGCTTGCAGAAAGACGAGGCGTAAACGTACTGACATTTTGGTCTTGCGCAGAAAGCGTAATCGTAACAACATCGTTGTTCGAATCCCTTTCGCGCACTTCAGCCCGAACCGTAAGACGCGGATCAAGTGAATTATTTTTATCAAACACCGCCTTTCCTTCTCGCAAATAGAAGTTGCGGTTTAAATACATAATCTCTCCGCCGCGAAGCGTAACATCGCCCTCAATTTCGATATTTTCCGTTCCGCTGTCGAATCCGAGCGAAAGTTTCGTATTCGGTGCAATAAGAGCGCGCAAAACAGGCTCAAACAAAATCTGAACGTGTTGCCCTGCGATAAAATCCAAGTTCACAGAAATATCCATCGCCGCCGCAGAAGTTTGCACTTTCTCTTCTTCCTTTTCATTCTGTTGCGCCGCTGATTTCGCCTTTTTCTTTTCTTTCTTTGCCGCTTTCTTGTCTTTTTTGCTCACATTCACAAGGTTCGTAATATCGAGCGTCTGCATAAGCGGATTGTCCACTTGCAGCGTCGTGTCTTTTGCTTCCAGCGTGCCTGTTACATCGACGCTATCAAGCGTAAGGTTCAAAAGCAAATCCGCGCTCACCTTCCCTTTCACAATAAGCGGGTCAATTTTTGCGTCAATCGGCAAATAGTTTTTCTCTGGCGTCCTAATTCTCACTTCCACATGGTCAAGGCTCAATCGGTCAAGCACCACTTTTATCGACGCAAACACCGCGCCAGCCTTTTTCTGCGAAATAAACAGCGATTCAGGCATAATGATTTCGTTTCTCTCGATTGTTGCCGTGATAAAATCGCACGACATACGCTCCGAAAGAAAATCGGGACTTGTCATCTCCATCTTTGCAATTTCGAGCTTGCCCGTAAGGTCTGGGTCAGTTACAAGCCCGTTAATGCGCGCGTGTCCCCGTACAATTCCGTTATAAATCGCAAAAATCGGGCTGTTGATAATCCATTGCAAATGCGACAAATCAATAAAAATATCGCTTAAAGCCAAATCCATCTGATTATCGCGGATAAAGCCGTCCGCATTAAGCCTCACAGGGCAATCATCGCTCATCGACAAATTGAATTCGCCCGTATCAAGCCTATACGCCGTGATGTCCGCGCTTCCGTCCACAAGTAAATCGAAACGCCCCGTAGAGCGAATCAAGTTCAAAGAAAACGAAAGCGGATTATCCAAAAAGGTCGTTGTGATATTGCTTGTGTTCACCGAAAACATCACGACATCTATCTTTTTGCCGCCCGTTGTGCTCATCGTTTCCACATCGACCGCCACAGGCACAACCGCTTTTTGTTTCAAGAAACTCGCCTCAATCGTTGTCAAAACCGAGCCCGCCAACGCCTTTATATCGAATGTCGCAGACGTATCTTTTATAACGTTGCCCCGCCACGACACATCGAACGGAGTCAATCTCGCTACTCCCTGCTCCAAAACCGCACTGCCGCTCGCAATTAACGGATAGCCCAGAAGCGACACCGACAGATTTTTTAATTGCACCGACAGCAACGGGTCTTCAATCGTGCCAGAAGCCTCGATATTCGCGCTCAACGTGTCATTTTGCTGTTGTTTCGTCAAAAAATGCGACATCGGAAGCGAATCAATTTGCAACTGCACCGAATAATAAAAATTGCTTTTTATCGCGTCTGCGTCTAGCGGCAGTTCTTCGGGGTTCATAAGGTTTGCGAAAAGAGAAATCTGCTCGTTTGAAATCGGGTTCATCAAATACACTTGCATATCAGCCGTATGAAAGAGCATACCAAACGGCGTTTCCTCAATATCCCACGTCAAATTCAATCCGCCCTCCAGAGCCGAAATCGAATCGGAATAAAGCAGCGTATCGAAAGACAACCCCAGCTTATCCAATCTGCCCGAAAACATCAGCGCAGGATTATCCGCAATGAAAAAACTCGACACCGAAGAGAACTCCACGCGGCTAAAATCGACGACAGGACCTTCCTCTTTTGAATACGACACAGCCGCGTCAAGCGAGAGCGCAAAGGTGTTTTTCCCCACCACGAACGGCAATGAATCCATTTTCACGATGCCCATAAACGGCAGCTCAAGCGAAAACGAAAGCTCCAAATTGTAATCGCCCGCAATCGACACCCATTGCTTATCGATGACCGACCCCGAAATCTCATACTGCATCGAGTTGACGACAAGCGAGCTTTGAAAAGACACATCGCCGATGTCGTGCAGAATCGAGCCAGAGAGGTTCGCACTCGTGTCCATTTGCAAGCTGAATGACTTGTAAATCAAATCGAAATCGCTGATATTAAATGTGTCTTCGTTGCCGTCCATCGAAAAAACAAGCATTTCCTTGTCTTTTTGCGTGTTCGCCAAAATCGCGTACGGAATATTAAACGAAAACGACTTGAAATCCGACGACACATACAAATCGACCGAGCTAATATACGGCTCAAATTTTTCCGCCGCCGTGTTCAGCTTCAACGCCAATTCAGGCTTCAAGAAAAACGCCGCCTTATACAACGCCGAATCAATAAACAAGTTCGCGATTTCAATGCTTGATTGCAAAAACGGTTTTCTGCCGAGCAGTAGCGAGCCGTTCACCGCGATTTCCGCCGCCTCCCCGAACTCAAGATGAGAGAAATCCGACGCTTCAAACGAAAAATCAATCGCGTTTTTCTGAATAATCGCCTCAATCTGCACCGCCTGAATACTTTCCGCGCCGAAAAAAATCTGCGGCGAAAGAGCCGAAAGCCCGTCCTTTTCCTCTTCAACATAGATTTCCGCGCTCATCACGCCGTCAGACTTAGGAACACGGAACTTTTCGATGAATAAGCTGCCCGTCGGATAAAAATTGTGCAGGTTCACCGTGCCTTCATACTCCGCATCGAGCATATAATTATTCACCGATAAAGTCTGCACCTTGAGTTTGTCCAAATCGCCTGAAAGTTTGTACCTCGCCCGTGCGCTTTGATTGAGTTTCGGCACAATTCCCCGTGCGTTTCCGTCGGCTTTGTAAAAAATCTTTTTCTCGCCAATATCAACATTCGCCTCGTATTTTCCCGAAATGCGAAAGCCTCGCAAATACGGCGTAATCGGGTTTTTCGCGCGCACAATAAGGAGAGTGAGCGGGTCGAAATCCTGCATTTCCGCCAACACATCGAGCTTTTTTTCCTGCAAAAAATACTCAACAAACAAACTTATCGGCAAAACGCCCTGCAACGTGCGCACACTCACCGAATCGCCTTTGTACTGAAACAGCAGCGTTGTTTTTCCGATGGTATAATCCACCGCCGAAAGAGGAGAAGCGTGCACTCTCAACGCCGAATCCGTAAAAAACGAAGTCAAGTTTCCCGCCAGCGCAAAGCCCAAGCCCAGCGAGCTGTTTTTTCCAAAAAGCTCCTTTTGAGCCCTCACTTCCCCATTCAATCGCACAAATACATCATCATCGCTGTCTTTTTTCAGCACAATCTGCTTAATTCCCGCCTCTGCGTCCCCCCAGCGAGTGCGCGCCGTGCCTTTGATGTCGCGAATTGTGATGAGGTCGGGCGCGTAGTGAATTATGTTTTTCAGCGTTTTTTCGACATCGATTTTTTCTTTTTCCTTTTGCACTTTTCCTTTAGAAAAATACTTCGCCAGCCGCAAAATCGCGTCTTGAAACGCAGGGTCAGAATAATCGAGTGTAACGCCCGAAATCTCGACGCTTTCAAGCGCATCATTGAGTTTTTTTGAGAGGACATTTTTAATCGAATAATCGACGGTGATTTTTTCGATTGCGACGGGGATATTTTGCGCATTTTCGTCGGTGATACTCACATTTTTGATGCGCAATCCCGTGAAAATCGAGGGCGAAATAGAATCATAGTGAAACGTGAGCTTTGTTTCTTCTTCGATGTTTGCGATGAAATCCGCGGCGAACTCTTCGGCAAGGGAAAAAATACGGTCATAGACAGGGCGCAGTAAAAAACTTACCGCAAAGAAGAGAAAGAAAAAAGCGATGATTGAAACCTTTAGATTTTTCCCCTGCATTCAGACCGTAGCCTGTAAAAGTCTATGCTTGAATCAATACGTCAGCGGGAATATGAAGACCAGAAGATAATTTTCTAATCATAGAAATACTCAACGTTCGCTTGCCAGAAAAAATCTCCGAAACCCGCGATTTGCTACCGAGATACTGCACCATATCTTCATTATTGAGCCCTTCTTGTTCCATTCTGAACTTTATCGCAGAAACGGGGTCAGGGGAATCTATCGGATATTTTTTCTCTTCATAAATCTCCACCAACGCCGTCAATAAATCGCGTTCATCAGCCTCTTCGCTGCCTTCTTTTGCGTCAAAAATCTCATCAATCCGCTCTAAAGCAGCCTCATAATCTTCTTCACTTTTCAAAAGCCGTCCGTATTTCATATTTCCTCCGCTATAATTTTATCATACTCGGAATGCGAGCCTACAAATCTGATAAAAACCGTTTGAGAATCGTAATTGACCCGAACAATAAGCCTATGCTTGTTGCCGCAAATATTGAAGACAACACGATTGTTTTTGAGAAAACTTGCAGAACGATATTTTTCTTTTATATCTTGAGGAGTTTTCCAGCTAGCCGATTTTGCTTCTGCAAACCACGCCTTTAAACTTTGTTCTGTTTCGGGCACTCTAAACCAATAATCACTTAATTTTTTTCTCGATATTACATGCACGTTCATAGTATAGTTCCCAAAATGGTAAAAGTCAACAGAATCCCCGTCCCTCGCGCCCTTTGTACATACTTATAAACATATTTTCTTTTGAATGGTTATGCTTTTTTTCTCGCAACTCTTCTCAATGCTTTCGGGAATTCCCCACGCACTTCTTTTTCTTCTGGCACATCGTGGGGAATTCCCGAAACGTTCCTTTTCTTTCGGCGAAGCCGTGGGGAATTCCCCAAACGCTTCTTTTTCTTCAGGCAAGCCGTGGGGAATTCCCGAAACGCTCCTTTTTCATCGGCGAAGTCGTGGGGAATTCCCGAAACACTTTTTTTCCTTTCAGGCAAGCCGTGGGGAATTTCCCAAAAGATTTTCTTTGACATATACATAAAAATACGATATATTTTCATATCAAGAGGTACTTTTGATGAAAAGACTTGATATTAGAAAGGCAAACACTGCGATTGATACGTTTGCGTTGAATACGGTGGATTTGGCGACTCCGATTGCGGAGAAAGATTCGAATATGTTCTTTATCAAAGGCAAAGTGTCGAAATTGCAAATCAATTTGAACACGGCGATTAAGCGCGACAAGGTGTATTCGGGCTTGGACGAGGCAGACGCGGCGAGGGACGATGTCTTGAAAAAGATTGACGCGACGCTCAACGGCTTGGCGGCTATTCCTGTGGCGGAAATCAGCGAGGCGGCGGCGAAAATCCTGCCTGTGTGGAAAAAGTACGGTATGGCGATTGTGGGCGAAGCCTACGAGAAGGAATCTTCGCTTATCGAGAGCTTTTATTCCGACGTGGTGAAGATGGAAGCCGAGATAAAGGCTTTGCCAGGCTTTCAGACCTTGCTCGACGACCTTCGCGCAAAAGAAGACGACTTCAAGGCGAAAACAAATGCGTTTTTGAAGAATAAAGCCGAGGGCGCGAAGAGTGCGACAGAGATTAAGAAAGAGTTGGTTACGTTTATCAATTCGTGCTTGCTGCCGTACACAGAGGCGATGTTGTTTATCAATCCCGAATTGTATCAGAGCTTTGCTGCCGAACTTGAAGTGCGAATCACGAGAACAAACGCGTAAAAGCGCAATCGACGGGAAAAATCGAGGTGAAAAAATGGTGATGAAAAACTTTGTGGTGTTTGAGGGCATTGACGGCGCGGGAACTTCGACGCAAATCAATCTCCTCAAGCAAAGGGCGGAAGCGGAGAAAAAATTTATTTTCAGCGCAGAGCCGACCAAAAAGGAAACGGGAGTATTTTTGCGTCGCGTGCTTTCGGGCGATGTCAAGGCGAGGGCAGAAAGCGCGGTGTATTTGTTCGCCGCCGACCGAAACGAGCATATTTTCGGAGAAGACGGCGTGAAAGAGCATACACAAAACGGCTTTATCGAGGTGAGCGACCGCTATTTTTTCTCAAGCATCGCTTACCAAGGAATGAGCTGCGGAGAGGAGCTGCCGAAAGCGGTGAATAGTGCCTTTCCGCTGCCAGAGCTGTTGTTCTTTTTCGATATAGACGTGGACGAAGCGTTGAGGCGAATTGAAAAACGGGGCGAGGCAAAGGAGATTTTTGAAAAGAAGGAGTTTCTTGAGAAAATCGCCGCTTCTTATCGCCGCATCATCGCCGAATACGAGCAGAAAGAAACGGGAATGAAAATCGTGCGCATCGACGCTCAAAAAAGCGCGGACGAGATTGCGAAAACGATATGGCGCGAGATTTCTGAATTGCCGATATTGAAAATATGAGATTTTTTTCTGTTAATTCTGCTAAATACGTTTTATCGCTTTTTGTGTTGCTTCTCGCTTTTTTCGCGCCAAGCAAGGCACAGGCGTATATGATGAAGTACAAAGAGGACTTTTACAAGCTCTATCACATTCACTATGCGCAAAATCCTGACGACTGCATTGAAAACATCTATTGGCTGGAAAAAGCGGTGCAAGCCGATTTTGCGAACCCGATGTTTGCGAATGCGAAAATCGAAACGGAAGAGCAATGGGAAAAGTATCGTTATATGTTTCAAATGCACTTGAACTTAAAGCTCATTGAGCAGCATTTGCGTTTAGGTCGCATTTACGATAAACAAGTGGCACACTTTTACGACGCGCCGTGGAAAGCCGAATATTTGGACGACTTGGAAAAAGCAAAAAGCTGCTATACGGCAGGGCTTTATTACTGGAAAGAAGCGAAAGTGTGGGCTGAAAAAGCGAATGCGACGAGCTTTAAGTTTCTGTATTTGACCGACGCGCAATTTTGGGAAGACGAGCGGGAAAGAATTGCAACAGGCGAGCTTGATTACGAAAAAATCTTGAACCGCGAGCTGACGAGATTGCAGAAAGTTATAGATACTTTTGTTGAAATGGACGAGAAAACTTATTAAAATATGATTATGGAATTCGACGAAATCAATTTAACATATCCAATTGTGCACCCAGGCGCAGAAAAGACCTTGATTAAGATTCGTCAGGGCGAAATCGATTTGAAAAAGCTCTTTTTTTCTGCGACTTACTCTTCACCAAGATTATTCGTACTTGATACAACGGTCGGCTCTTTGCCAACTATGCAGCATTTTATTCGTGAGTTCGACGACGACGGCAATCACGGCAAAGATTCGATTATGATTATCGACGCAGGCGAAGAGTTTAAGACAATCGACACAGTTTTGAAAATTGTAAAGACTGCGATAAATAAAAACTACGGCAGAAATATGACTTTCGTCGGGATTGGGGGCGGAGCCGTTACTGATATGACGGCGTTCGCCGCTTCTATTTTTAAGCGAGGCTCTAAAGTGGAGCTTGTGCCGACAACTTTGCTTTCGATGGTAGATGCAGCGGTCGGAGGAAAGACGGGCTGCGATTTCGACAGTTACAAGAATATGATTGGCACGTTTTTCCCTGCTTCCTCTATTCACATTTTCCCAGAATATGTAAAGACGCTCAGCGAAGAGCAGTATCGTTCAGGTTTGGGCGAAGTGATGAAGACGGCTCTGCTCTACTCTGAATCGCTTTACAATGATTTGAAAAAACGGCAGCAAGATGTGTTTGACAGAAAGAGCGATATTGTTCATCAAATGATTACGACGTGTGTCAGAGCAAAAGCAAACGTCGTTGAACAAGACTTTACTGAAAAAAACATTCGCAGAAACTTGAATCTAGGGCATACCTTTGCGCACGCACTCGAAAGCTATGCGGGACTTGGCAAAGTGGCTCACGGAGATGCAGTGGCGTGGGGAATTGCGAGGGCATTGGAGCTGTCTGCGCTCATCGGGATTTGCCACACATCATATAAAGACGAAGTGAAAAAGACGCTGGCTTCTTTCGGCTGGGAAACAGAGGCGGTTCATTCGGCATTGCGAGAAACTGGCAAAGAAAGCGAAACGATTGCACGGGATTTAATCGATATAATGAAAAAAGACAAGAAAAATGTCGATGAAAATATCCGTTTCGTTCTTCAAACAGGACCTTGTGCAACACTCATAAAAGAAGTGAGCGAAGATAAAGTATATCAGGTTTTGCAATAGGCGCGATTTTGGAGAAAGAAATGCAAAGAGATATTTCGCATTACTTTGACTGGGCTGCAACAAGCCCTGCAGACGAAGATATAGTAAAACAGGCTCTCGAAACCTCTCTTGAAGTGTTTGCAAATCCCTCAAGCCAGCATAGCGAGGGAGCAAAAGCAAGAAAATTGTTAGAAACAGCTCGTGAAAATGCCGCACAAGTTATGGGCGTGAACGCAAATACGCTTTTTTTTACCTCTGGCGGCACAGAAAGTAATCATATTGCTTTGCTATCTGTGTTATCGCGTCCGCAGCAAAAGGGGTCTATTATTATTTCCGCAATAGAACACCCTGCGATTCGTGAGCAAGCAAATGCGCTGAAAAATTGCGGTTGGGAAGTGATTTCCGTTCTTCCTGACAAAAATGGGATTGTGAGCGCAAAGAATGTTACTGAAAAAATCAAAGACGATACGGCATTAGTTTGCTTTATGGCAGTGAACAATGAAACTGGCGCAATACAGCCTATTTACGAAATTGCAGACGCAATTACTCAAGCGTGCAAAGGGAAAAGAAAACCAAAGTTTCACGTTGACTGTGTTCAAGGAGCGGGAAAAATCGAGATAAATCTAGCGCATAAGGGAATAGATTCAGCTTCATTTTCTGCGCACAAAATCTGTGGACCGCGTGGAATTGGACTTTTATATCTTGCAAACGAAATCACTCCATTTATGCGCGGCGGCGGTCAAGAAAAAGGGGTGAGAAGCGGAACTGAAAATATTTTCGGCGCAATAGCTTTTTCACAGTGCTTAGAGCGATACTGGATTTCTAGCAAAAATACAGCAGCATTAGAGCGATTGGGCAAGCAAAGAGAATATACAAAGGATTTTATTCAAAAACTTGCAGGCTTACCATTTTGTTCGATAATACCAGAAAACAGAACCGACGATACGCTAGAAGAAAACTTCTCGCCGTGGGTTTTGCAAGCAAGTTTTGAAAATATCCCAGGTCAAGTTATGGTGAGAGCTTTAGACGCAAAAGGATTTTATATTTCAACAGGCAGTGCTTGTTCCGCATCAAAGCAATCTCGCCCAATCCTAGAAGCAATGAATGTGAGAAGCGATTTAAGACAGAATGCAGTGCGATTCAGCTTCGGTGTACACACAACAAAGGAATCAATGAACGAACTTTTCTCTGCGGTAAAAGAAATCGGAGAAACGTTTAATCAATAAGAGCAAGGGGTTTTTATGATTAAAGAATTTTTGCCTTACGACAAAGTGCGAAATGACGCATTAAAAATGGCGTATCACATCTACAATGAAGAAAGATTTGTGCCAGATGTCATTTATGCTTCTCTGCGCGGAGGAGCGTATATGGCAAACGTTATCAGCGAATATTTCAAGATTGTGAGAAAAGAACACCACCCAGTTCTTTATGCGGCGGTTGTTGCACGCTCTTACACAAATATTCGCCAGCAAGACAAAGTTATGGTTGACGGTTGGACATACGCACCAGAACATTTAAGACATGGCGATAAGATTCTTGTTATCGATGATATTTTCGACACAGGGCGTACCATAAACTATCTCGTCGAATTGCTTATGGAAAAGGGAATTCCGAGAAAAGACATCAAAGTTGTCGTTCACGATTACAAGCATTTCACATACAAAGAACCTCAACCAATTCAGCCAGATTATTTCTGTCGTGAATTGATGATTACAAAACCAGAGGAAGACCGTTGGATTCATTATATGAGTCACGAACTTGTAGGACTTACTCCAGAAGAGCTTGAAAAGTACTACTACAAAGATGACCCAGAACTCAAAAAGATTCTTGACCCAATTCTTGTAAACAAGTAAGAGAGAACGCTTATGAACCATACACTGCTTAAAAAGTTTATAGTAACAATATTCACTTTATTTTTTTTGCTTTCAGAAGGTTTTTCACTTTCAGAAGCAGACATTATAAGCCCTTCGCGCGGTGTATGGGCAAATAAGCAGCCTCTTGTTATTTCTACTTCGGAAAATGCAGAGATTTTTTATTCTACCAGCGGAACAGACCCTGCTGTAACAGGATTCGCTTACGACGGACCAGTTTTAATAGACCAAACAGGTCCTATTGATTTAAGAATCGTAGCTATCGATGATAAATCAAACAAACAAGAGTTTCGCATTAGCTACAGCGTTAAAGAAGAGTTTTCAAACGACAAAGATGTATCAAGTTTTATATCTTCTCTTTCTGCAACACCTGTAATTCAGTATACCGCAGGCGATATTATCGAAATGCCGTCAAAGGTAATGTATAAAATCGGTAGCAACATCGAAAAAACTTCTTTCTTGCAAGGACAACCGCTACAACTAGCAGAGCAAAGCAATGTTGCAGAGTATATCCCTTGTATTGTAGCCGCTGACGAAATGAAATGGCGTTTTGTCATTCAGACAGCTGGAAAAATGATGGGAAGTTTCGCAAAAAGAAGCGTTCCTTTTGAAATAAATGAATGGAATACATTTAAGTTCACTGGAAAAAAACTTATCTATGCAATCGATGATAGTGATTGGAGTGCATCAACATCTTCTATCTATATAGATAGAAGTGTACCTCATGTTATTCGATGGCAAAGCATTATTTATTCTTCAGAGAACAGGATTCATTCATTTGCATTGCCACCGACACCCAAAATCATAACAACGAAAGACGATAAAGGATTTCTCACGTTTTCTATAAGCGGAGACGCAGGATATACTATAGGGAATTATAAATCACCATCAAGCAAATCAATCCAAATCGACAGCGGAGCTTTTTCTAGTGTAACAGCAGACGTATTTCCTGGCGACAGCATAGAAAAAAATGCAACTTTTTCGGTTTATTACGACACTGTATATCAAGGAAAGCTCTCCGTTCCTTTAGTAATAGACCGCCGCCCTCCAGAGCCGCCCGAAATCATATCAAGTGCAGAAGATAATTTCTCTAGGAAAGCTGTTAAAATTACTTTTTCAGCCGAGAGTGGTGCGCATATTTTCTATTCAATCGATAGTATTGTTGCAGAAAAAAATGATAATAAAAACGTTTATTCTATCGCTGACAAAAAGATGAGCGATTCTTATCTATTACTGCAACCTTACAAAGAATCTGCAATAGATTATAACATTACCGCTTATGCAGTCGATGCAGCAGGAAATAAAAGCACGACAAATTCTTACAAAGTGCAAATCGATAACTTTAACTACTATGTACAATCACAAAAAACTGGTGTCTCGGAAGACGGAAGTAAAGAACACCCCTTTACATCACTTACGTCGCTTGTATCTATAATAAATCAATCAGAAAAAATCCGTGTCCACGTCAATGGCACAATAAAAGGCGATACTGCACCTCTAATGCTTTCATCAAACTTTGAGCTTATTGGAAGCAGCAACGCACATATTATTCTCCCTGCAAGTTCGCAAATTACGATTTCTAATGCAAGCATTGTGATAAAAGACTGCATTATTGAAAAAACAACAGCTTCCGATTATGCAAACACAGACGACGACAGCGCAGTACATTTTATTACACTTACTGATTCAAAAGCTGATATTTCGGACTCGGAGTTAATCGCAGTATTTTCGCAAACAGGCACAGCAATCGATATGAATACATCAGAACTTTCGTTGCGGAATAGCGGATTGACCGTAAAGGGAAACACTTATTCAAGCAACGTGAATGCTTATGATTCTGAAATTCTTGTAACAGGCAGCAGAGTTACTTCAACAGCAGATACTGCAATAAACTTTTCGTGCCAAAACTGCAAATTCACCCTTTCAGAAACATTCTGCCAAATCACAGCGCACCTCGGACGCATTGCAGAGCTAGGCGGAACGGTTGCAAGATTTTACAATAATACTTTCACTGGCAAACTTTCGGAAAAACGCGGCATAAATCCTATTTGGCAAGATGCAAAATCATCTCTCAATGAAGACACAGGGACTGCAAACAATGGATTCTAATAACACAGACAATGGCAGAAAAATAATTTTAATGTGCGGATTTGATGAGGCTGGCAGAGGGCCTTTAGCAGGACCTGTTACAGCAGGAGCTGTTATTTTGCCGCCCGATTTCCCTATTACTATTCTCAATGACAGCAAAAAGCTCTCGCCCAAAAAAAGAGCTTCTATAGAGCCTATCATAAAAGAAAAATCCTGCTGGGGATTAGGCATTGTTGACCAAAAAAAAATCGATGAAATAAACATCTTACAAGCAAGTCTTTTAGCAATGAAATTAGCGTTTGACGATATGATGAAAAAATTGCCCGACTTCTTAAAAGCAAACAATCTTTCGCTTGACACTATAGAAATACAAGGAATGACAGACGGCACATTTTGCCCCAATGTATCAATTTCGTGCAGCTGCGAACCAAAGGCCGATGCAAAATATCCTGCAGTAATGGCGGCTAGCATTATCGCAAAAGAAGAGCGCGACCGCATTATGATAGCCTACGACAAGCTCTATCCACAATATGGCTATGCAAAACATAAGGGCTACCCTACTCCGCAGCATAAAAAAATCTGCCGTGAAATAGGAGCAAGCCCCATTCAACGACAGACATTCTCATATTAGGCATAGCCTAACGCCGTAAAAACTATTCAGAATCTGCTGTATTAGCAGTATTTTCTTCGTTTTCTACATTCTTTCGCTTTGAAACAACGTGAACACGTTTTGCATTCTTCTGTGCAACAAGGCGGCTTTCTCCTTTTCTGCGATAAATCTTCTTGCCGCTTTCCGCATTGTCGCCGCCGCGCGCAAATTTTGCTTCTTTAGCAGCTTTCTTTTCTGCTTTAGCCTTTTCGCGAGCTTTCAGCTCTTTTTCGATGAACTGCAAAGAATCGTCCATTCCTTGAAGAAACTTCTGCAAGTCGTCCGCAAAAATCGCTATCTGATGACGGTCAAAATCGCCTCCGTCCTTGCTTTTGCTCTCAACAACCTGTAAAAACACATCACCTGTTCTGTTCTGCTTCACATTAAAAAAATAAGAACGGTTGTCCAACGTAACTTGTTTAGTAAAAAGCTCACCGCGAATAGCCATAAAATCCTTCCTTAAAAATGTAGTGGGAATAGACGTAGCATAAAGGATTTTATCTTTTTAGTCAATCGAATTTTACAAGCGAAACACAGAAAAGCGCGCTATGGACTATAAAAAGCATTTGAGTGTATAATTTGTTCTATGGTTACAGACATTTCTTTTACAATGCTGCCCGAAGAGGAAAGAAGCAACAATAAAAATGCTATCGTAGAAAAAAAAGCCCTCAAAGCTCTTTTTGACAAAGGTATCACGGCACGCGCCGACGATGTAGCTCTTGTTTTCATCAAGAAATCAATCGATGCCCGACACGGCAAAACAAAGCTCTATCTAAAATACCGCGCATACATCGGCGAAAAGCCTGAAAGCAACACAGATGTTCCCGAGTGGAAAAGTGCAGGCGAAAAAACAGCCCTCATTATCGGCTCAGGTCCAGCTGGCTTATTCAGCGCATTCCGCCTCTTAGAAGACGGGATAAAGCCTATCATCATCGAGCGCGGCGAAGGCACGTCAGAGCGAAAGCGCGACATCGCACAAATCAGCACAAAAGGCGAAGTCGGCGCAGATTCAAATTACTGCTTCGGCGAGGGCGGCGCAGGCACATTCAGCGACGGCAAGCTCTACACCAGAAGCAACAAGCGCGGCGACATCTCGAAAATCCTCCGCATATTCGCTCATTTCGGTGCAGATGAAAAGATTTTGACCGACGCACACCCACACATCGGCACAGACCGCCTCCCCAAAATCGTAAACGCAATGTGCGACAAAATCCGCTCTCTCGGCGGCGAAATCCACTTCAACACACGCTGCACAGGCTTTATCTATGCCGACGGCACAAAAAAAGTCATCGGCATAAAAGCAAGGGACACCCACACAGGCGACGAAAAATCCTACTTTGCCGACGCAGTCATTCTCGCGACAGGGCATTCTGCCACCGACATCTATGACATCATCGCAGAGCAAGCCCCCACCGCACTCGAAGCAAAGACGTTCGCCGTCGGAGTGCGCGTGGAACACCCTCGAACTCTCATCGATTCAATCCAGTATCACGGCAGAACCGACAACCTCCCCACCGCAGAATATCGCCTTGTAACGCAGATTGACGGGCGCGGTGTCTATTCGTTTTGTATGTGTCCTGGCGGCTTTGTCGTGCCGTCGAGCACAGACAGCGACGAAATCGTCGTGAACGGAATGAGCAGCGCGGCACGAAATTCCAAGTGGTCAAACGCCGCTATCGTCGTGGAAACGCGCCCCGAAGACATTCCAGAAGAGTTCGTTAGCGCAGCAAAGAA
Source organism: uncultured Treponema sp. (assembly GCA_937901865.1). Taxonomy (GTDB): domain Bacteria; phylum Spirochaetota; class Spirochaetia; order Treponematales; family Treponemataceae; genus Treponema_D. The sequence continues at coordinate 2,737 of CALDID010000023.1, read as the reverse complement.
GCGCGGTTCTGTCGCTTTGGCTGGCTTATTGTACCGAAAGCACCTCGAGCAACTCGCAAAGCAGCACGGCGAAGCGCAAAAAGCCCCCGCACAGCGAATGACCGACTTCATCAATCACGCCGAAAGCGAAACACTGCCCGCCACGAGCTACACACCAGGTGTCGTTTCAAGCCGCATTGACGAATGGCTGCCGAGTGCGATTGCAGACCGCCTCGCAAAAGCATTCGACGATTTCAACCACACTATGAAAGGCTACAAATGCCCCGACGCGCTCCTTATCGCTATCGAAACACGCACTTCAACTCCCGTGAGAATCCTACGCGACAAAGAAAGCCTTGTCTGCGTCGCGCTCGAAAATCTCTATCCGTGCGGCGAAGGCTCTGGCTACTCTGGCGGCATTGTTTCAAGCGCGATGGACGGCGAAAAAGCGGCGGCGGCATTGAGCAAGAGTTTGCAACTCGCTTATAAAAAATAGTTTTTGTAGAGCCGCATTATGTTTTTCTCACGATTTTTTCTTTTATTTTTATTCATAATTCTCTTTTCCCCCCGCCCTACCGCACAAGAACAGCCTCTATCTGTTACAAAACAGGCTGTGCCTGTGTACGTGGAATTGCCGGGGATTATGGGGGGAATTGATTTTTCTGTCGAATTGCCGTGGAACGAACGCGTTTTGTGCGAGCAAGATTCGTTCGCATATAACCACGACTTCGCGGCTGTGTCGTGCGCACTCTCTCAAGCGGCATATACCGACGTGAACGGCGAGGGAACTAATTTCTTGAAAGATTTTTATCTCGCGTTGGGCTTCGAGGAAGATTCTATCGCGCTTTTCTACGACGTGGATTACTCCGACAGCTACGGCAACGACCAAAGCGCATTTTCGTTCGCACACCGCGCACTCGACGGCAAAAATATCGTCGTCGTCGCAATTCGCGGAACGCCCGTCGGCGCAGAAGAATGGATTAGCAACACCAACATCGCCAACAGCGTTTTCGACAAAAAAGGCAAGAAAATCGCCAACTTCCCCGAAGAACACGAAGGTTTCGCCCTCGCCGTCAAGCAGGTTATCGAAAAACTCGATGCGTATCTGAGCGAGAAAAATCTTTCGTATGCCGACACGGTCTTTTGGCTCACGGGACATTCGCGCGGCGCGGCGGAAGCGAACCTGTTAGCCGTCAAGCTCGTCGAAGACAAGGATGCGCAAAGCAAAAATATCCTCGCCTACACGTTCGCCGCCCCCAACACGACGCGCGCCACAGATTACAACAGCGAAACATACGGCTACATTTGGAACATCGTCAACGAAGAAGACGTTGTGCCGTCCGTGCCGTTTGAATCGGGCGAATGGGGCTATCACAAATACGGCAACGTCCTCGCGTTCAAGAATTATTTTACCGCACGCAATTTCAAGCAATTCTGCGATGTCGATTTGCCGAAAATGAGCGCGGCATACGAAAAGTATTTCGGCAGGCGGTATTATCCCTTTAAGTCGGGCAACTATTTTCCCTACATTCTCTCCGAAATGCTTCAGGCGATAAACAAAAACCCCGAAAGCTACTACAAAAGTGCGCTCGCCCTGCACAATCCGCTTTCGCGACTGCTGGCGAAGAGCTTTGCGGAGGTGGAGAGCGAAGCGAAAGAAACAAAGCCGTCTTTAGCGCAAAAGCTCATTTCGATAGCGAACCCGACGCTTATTCCCAAAGCCGAATCCGCCTTCAACGATATGCACAGCGGCGTTACCTATTTGGCGTGGCTTTTGACGATGAGCGAGGAGGAGCTGTACGACGCGACGAACTCGTATATTTTGCGTTTCAAGGGCAAAGCAGAAGTGTTCGTGCGCGACGAAAACGATGAGGTCATTGCGAAAGTCGTCAACGGCGCGCCTGTTTTAAAGCTCGACGACAGCTCAATCCAAATCCTAAAAGGGCTTTCTGGCACGGTCTACATCGGCATTCAGGGCAATCGCAACATCGTCGTTGAAATCACGAAAGACAGCATGCTCCCCACAAAGACCTCCGTTGAGCTTGAAGAGTTTTCCCCCGCAGGAAGCTCACTCGGCGTGATGAAGTTCGACGCAATTCGACCGAGTCTTCTGAACGGCTATGAGCTGTATTTGACGGCGGCGAAAAGCGCGAAAGATGAGCAATTTGCTCTCACTTCTGGGCGAAAAGCGACCGCACGGGCATGGGAAAATGCGCAAGCTCCGCTTTCTGTGCGACCGATTCAGATGCTCGATTCAAATGCGTTTCTTTCGACGGGGCTGCAAATCGGCAATCCGCGCGCGTATTTTTTCGCCGAAGTGGGAACAAACCTCGTGCGCGAACTGCAAGCCGAAATGACAGGCGCAGGCTTTGTGTTGCAAACTCCCCTCATTAGCGCACTCAACGCTGGCATTATGGGCGAATGGAAATGGATTTTTGACTTAACCGACAAAGAAGACCGCGTTTCGCAAGTGCCGTTCGCGTCGTTGGTGCTTTCGTTTCAGCCGCGCTGGCACATTCAATTTCTCGCGATGGCTGGCGTTGATTTCGCGATTGACGGATTTAACGACGGCGCATTTACTCCCTCTCTTCGCCGCTCAAACGATTATTTCACGCTGTTCGACCTCACCTCTTCCCTCTCTTTCTATCCCGTTTTCCGCATCGGCATCAAGCTCTAACAGGCGCAGCCCGTGGCTCTTACAAAGCAGCCCGTGGCTCTTACAAAGCAGCCCGTGGCTCTTACAAAGCAGCCCGTGGCT
>CALDID010000022.1 GCA_937901865.1 uncultured Treponema sp. | reverse complement strand
CCCGATAATGACAGCTTAATTCTGCGTAAAAAACGGGTCAAGCCCGATAATGACACAAGCAGTTAAATACAATACACAAGCAACTAAATCTGTGCGGCGGGCGTTTCAGTCGGTTCGGTCTTTGCAGAAGCGGCTTTTTTGCGAGAAGTTTTCCCTCGCGCGCTCACCGTGTTGTTCACTCTCACGATTTCTTTTCCCACCGCACTCGCAAACTCCATCACGTCCGCATCTTCCTCGATAATCGCCGCATTCAAAATCGGAACAAGGCGGTCATTCAGCACAAAAAGCAGCTCTTTTTTCACACTAGACGCGCTCAAAGTCTTTTCGCTCTGCCCCTCGCTCTGCGAATCCCTCGTTTTGATATATTCCGCCTGCGCCTCGCGAATCGCCTCCACACATTCCGCAACGCCGGGGATTTTCTCGATATACGCTTTCATCTCCGCGCTGTCAAGGTCGTTCAAAAGACTCATCACCATTCCAGAGCCTTCCTCAAAGCCCCGCGACGTAATTTTCCCCTTGTAATATTTTGCGATTTTCTCTCTCACAGCTTTCGCGCTTGAGCTCACAACCTCGCTCTTCATCGCCTCGCAGCCTTTGAGCACTTTATTCAAATCGCTCACTTCCTTATCTCGCTTTTTATCGACCCCAGCAAGCGACACCGACTTTTTAGCTGTTGAAGAAGAGGAAAGGAGCTTTTCACGCAACGCAATCACCTCTTTCATCAACGTATTCACAATCGGCTTTTCAATTTCGCGCGTTTCATACGCTCTTTGCAATGCCGATGCCAATGAAGCAACTTCTGAAACTCTTATTGCTGCAGAAACACTGTTAATTTTATCCATACCATACTTATACAACCAAAATCCGATTTTGTAAAGTCTTTTTTTTATCTATTTTCATCAAAATCGACATCAAAATCTTTTTTCTCTGTGCGATTTTATGTATAATCGAGGTCAAATTCTTCTTTTTCATCTTTTGTATACATAAAATCGCCTCATATCTGAAATTAAAATTGAAATTTTATATGTAATCGGCTCGAAAACTTTATTTTTAGCGCGATTTTATGTAAAATCGAAGCAAAATTCTGCTTTTTTGCCCTTTGTATGCACAAAATTTTTCTTTGAAAAAAAATTAAAATTGAATTCGTCTGCACAAAGAGGGAAAAATTTAGAAACGGGGCGTGAAAAAAAAACGATGATGAAGATTTGAGAAAAATGACTCAAAAAAAATAAAAAAAGAGGAAAAAGCTATTGTTTTTATCGAAATTTGTGCTACTATTATAAGAGATAAAATCGGTGGGGAAAGGGTTTTTTAAGTGCTGGGGATTTATTTAAACTTAATCATCGTATCGTGCGCAGTGAGTGCGGCAATTTTCGCGCTCCTCTTCTTTTTCACACGTTCAGGCTTCATCATCTTGCGAAGCTACGTTCTCTCTCTCGGTCTCATCACGTTTTTCCTCGATACAGGCTTTGCGCTCACGGGATTTTCTCCCGATTTGAAAAAAGCCACCATTCCTCATTTCGTAGGCTTGATGAGCGTCAATGCCTTCTTGCTCCTCGAAATCCTGTTTGTCCTTCACGAACTCAAAGCCAAAGCCAGCGTGATTATCGTGATTCTTTCAGCTCTCGTTGCATATATGATGAGCGATTTTTTGATACTCACCTCCTCCACGCCGTTCCTTTACACCAGATTCAACCACTACACTTCCTACATTATCCAAAGCAAAAAACATTTCTCTTTTCACTACTCGTTTATCGCTGTAAGTGCAATCACGCTTTTTTCTATCGGCTGCATTTGGTACACGAAGCAAAAGACAAAACACGACAAAATCTTTGCTTCGCGCCTCATTTTTGCCAATCTGCTCTTGATTTTGGCGGCTGTTCCTGAAATCATTATGTTTCACCACCCGATACGAATGCCGTATATCTCCTTTGCGCTGGGTTTCACGGTCGTTTTTTTCCTGTGGTACGCCGCCGCAGACGACCAAAGCTCCTATATGCCCACGATTGAGAATACGGCGAAAAATGTTTTCTCTCTCATCGACACTCCGATTTTGATTTTCGCCCTCGACGGCGACATAAAGCTCTTTAACCCCAGCGCAAAAAGAGTGCTTGCGATAGACGGCAAAGAAACAAAGCCGCTTCGAAGCATATTGGCTCTAAGCGATGTGGAGTTTTTGAACCTCATCGCAAAAGCAAAGCGCGGATTGAATACGACGTGGAAAACGAGAGTTATCGCGAATAACAAACCGTGTTTCTTGAAATGCTTTATCAAATTCGACAATGCAAAAGACCCGTATTGCATCATCGGTACGATTGAAATGGAATGAAACTATGAAAGAATATAAGCCGTACCAGATTTTTTTGATAATTTCGTTCGCTGTCTTTGCCAATTTCGCAGGCAAAACATTCACTGCGGCGTTTCATATCCCGCTTTGGTTCGACACCTTTGGCACATTCTTGGTTTCCTATACGCTCGGTCCATTTTGCGCGGCATTTGCGGCGGCTGCAAACGTTTTTTTATACTCGCTCTACTTTCCCCACTTCATCGCATACGCATATTCCTCCGTTCTCTCCGCCATCGCAGTGGGGCTGTTGTGCAAGAGAGGCTATATGGCTTCCTTTCTGCAAACGATGACGCTGAGCGTGATTATCACGATGCTCTGCGTTTTTTCGGAAAGCACGCTCAATATTTTCATCTTTTCGGGCAAGGTGAACAACATTTGGGGCGACGGAATTGCCGATTATTTGTCCTCTCTCGGCGTTCCGTTTTTGCTCTGCACGCTCATAGCGCATTTTTATGTGGATTTTCTCGATAAAGTCATCGTCCTCGCCTTTTTGTTTTGCAGCCTAAAGTTTTATCGCAACTTAAAAAGCCTTCTGCCGCTGTTTCTGCGCTTCCACGCGCTGCCCCTTTTGGCGATTGCGATTGTTTTCGCCTCACAAAGCAAAGCAACCGCCGAAACAATCGATTATAATTCCTACGTCAGAACGATTTACAACGGCTCAAACTCAATTCCCTGCGGAGAGGCGAACGACGTTGTTGCGACGACCGAAGGTATTTTGTGGATTGGAACGTACGCAGGTTTGTACCGCTACAACGGCACAGAGTTCCGCTTGATGACGGATTTTGAGTCGATTAAGGCGGTGAAGAGCCTGTATGTTGACGACGAGGGGCGGCTTTTTGTCGGCACGAACGACAGCGGGCTTTCGATTGTACTCAATGAGAAAGTGGCGAACGTGCTAAACGAAGAGAGCGGCTTGCCTGCCGACAGCGTGCGCTGTATCACCAAATCTTCTAACGGCTTGTATTATGTGGGAACAAGCGAGGCGACGGCAATCATTTCGATTGTGGACGGACTTCGCATAAAGCAGATTCTCACAGAGATTTCCGACGCGATACGCCTTTCCTCCGATGCGTGCGACAGGGTGGCGGCGGTTACTTCGCAGGGAAAACTCTTCATCGTGCAGGATAATCGTATTTTGTGGGATTCTCACGATTGGAGCGAGGCGTTCACGGCGGCGACGTTCAGCGAAAACGGGCTTTTGTATGCGTCAACAGAAAGCAATCGGCTTTATACGTTTGAGCTCTCTGGCAATCCGCTCGAAATCGTGCTGAAGACGGATTCTAGGAACTGTGCGCCGCTGCAACACATCAATTCGATTGATTTTGTCGAGGGAAAAATATTTTTATGCGCAGATAACGGCATTGCCTACATCGAAGATTCACAACTGCACGCGATAAACACGGGCGAGTTCAACAATTCGATTGATAAAATGACGACGGATTATCAAGGCAACCTGTGGTTTTCTTCTTCGCGGCAGGGATTGCTGGAAATGTGCCGCAGTGCGTTTGAAGAGGTGTATAAATCGGCAGGCTTTAAGAATACCGTGGTCAATTCGACGCTCAAATACAAAGGCGATATGTATTTTGCGACCGACAACGCCCTTTCGATGATTAGCGGAGCGAGCGGCGAAAAGGGAGAGAATGAGCTGACGGCGTTTTTAGAGAATACGCGAGTGAGGTGCTTGAAAGAAGATGATAGCGGCGTGATGTGGCTTTGCACGAAGTCGAAAGGGCTTTTGAGCTATGACGGAAACGAGATAAAACGCTACGGAGATGCGCAGAATTTCCGCGTTTGTCTGCCGATGACGACGGGAGAGCTTGCGGCGGGGAGCAATGACGGCGTTTCGATTGTGTCGGGCGGAGAAATCGTGGCGACGCTGGGCGAAAAGGACGGCTTTGAGAACACGATGGTGCTTTGCTTGGCGGAATTGCCGAACGGAAAGATACTCGCAGGCACGGACGGCGGCGGCATCGCGGTCATCAGGCGAAAAGAGCGAAGAGTAAACGAGTGGGAGATAGAGCGGCTGATTTCTCGGCGCGACGGGCTTTCGAGCAACGTGATTTTGCGCATTGTTCTCGACACGCAGAGGGAAGACGCGGACGGCGATAAAGAAAAATGCGGCGTGTTTGTCGTTACGAGCAATTCGATTTGCTATATCGACATCGAAAATGTTATTGCAGGGCAGCCCGATTCTCTTTTCTCGGCGACAATTCTCGATAACTTCCCCTACTACAACAATTTCGACATCGTCTTGAACGACAACGGCGACATATTTGTGTTGAGCAGTGCTGGCATTTTTGTGGTGAACAGAGAAGAGCTGTTGGCGAACAAAAAAGTGGATTACGAGCTGTTGGATTTGCGGCAGGGTCTCGGCGGCTCTTTAACGGGCAATTCGTGGAATTATTTGGACGAGAATAAAAATCTGTATTTGTCGTGCAGTACAGGTTCATTCCGCTTCAATTTGAACACCTACGACCGCAGAGAAAAATCGTATCGCATACAGCTCAAATCGATACTCTTGGATTCAAAGCGGCACGTCGTGCAGAAAGATATTCCCTTCGTCATTCCTGCGGACGTGGAAAGCGTGGAAATCGTACCCGAAATCATCAATTATTCTATCTCCGACCCGTATATCAGCTTTTATTTGGAGGGCGTGGACGACCGACCGTACATAATGCAGCAGAGCGAGCTGGGAAGCCTGTTTTATACGCAGTTGAAAAGCGGCAATTATCAATTTCACATCTCGGTATTGGACTCGAAAGGGCGGTACACCGTTGAAGAGGCGGTGTATAAGATAAGCAAGGCGTATCGATTTTACGATAATTGGTATTTTAAGCTGTATGCGCTCGGTGTTTTTATGCTGGCGGTGGCGTGGCTGTCGTGGTATCTGACTTCAACGCTTTTGAGGCGCAGAATGGAAAAGCAAGAGCGGGAAATGCAGAACATCAGAAACCAAGTGCGTATGGGAAACGAAACGATTTTTGCAATAGCAGCCTCTGTTGAAGCGCGCGACAAGAGCACGGGCAAACATTCGTTCCGTGTGGCTGAATATTCGGTGCTGATTGCAAAGGAATTAGGCTTTAGCAGCGAGGCGTTGGAGGCGTTGCATAAAACGGGACTTCTGCACGACATCGGAAAGATTGGAGTTCCCGATTCCATACTCAACAAGCCTTCTCGCTTGACCGACGAAGAGTATGAGATAATGAAAACGCACGTCGATATTGGCGGCGAAATCTTAAAGGACTTCACGCTTATCGCTAACGTTGCAGACGGTGCAAAATATCATCACGAACGCTACGACGGCTCTGGCTATCCTAATCATTTGAAGGGCGAAGAAATCCCGCTCAATGCGCGCATCATCGGCATTGCCGACGCATTCGACGCGATGACGGCAAACAGAGTGTACAGGAAGGCTCTCGATATGGATTTTGTGAGAGAAGAGCTGCTTCGCTGTGCAGGCACGCAATTTGACCCAGGGCTTGTGAACATTATGATAGAGCTTATCGATTCGGGCAAGCTCAACGTAATGGATATTTATAATCAAAGCGTATGAGAGGCAAGACGTGAAAAAGTTTTTTTTCAATCGATATGTAATTTCGCTCTTTAGCACCATTCTCACGGTCGCTTTCATCGTGGGAGCAATGAAGATAGTGCGCAAAAACTACGCAGAAAAAAAGATAAAGGTCGGCTTCATCTACATCGGCGACACGGGAACGGCATACACGAACAATTTTTATCGCGCGCAAACCGAGCTTGAAGACGCAATGGGCGATACGATTGAAACGGTAGCGAAATTCAATATCACCGAAAGCACCTGCAGCGAAGCATTAGATGATTTAATCGCACAGAATTGCAACCTGATTTTCACGACGAGCTACGGCTACGGAGAAGCGACAAAGCAAGCTGCAATGGCGCACCCCGACATACAATTCTGCCACGCGACAGGAAGCAACGCAAACACCGAGCCGATATTGGCGAACTATCACAATTTTATGGGGACGATTTACGAAGGCAGGTATATTTCGGGCGTTGTGGCAGGATTAAAGCTCTTAGAACTCATCGAAAGCGGCAAAGTGAAACGAAGCAAAGCGAAAATCGGCTATGTGGCAGCGTTTCCATATCCTGAAGTGATTTCGGGATACACGGCGTTCTTTTTGGGAGTGCGCAGTGTGGTGAGCGAAAGCGTGATGAAAGTGAAATACACGAACACTTGGAGCAATCACACCTCCGAAAAGAAATGCGCTGAGTCGCTCATCGAAGAAGGCTGCGTAATCATCTCTCAGCACTCGGATACGACAGGTCCTGCGATTGCTTGCGAAGAGGCGAGCAATAATCAAGGCAAAGTCGTCTTTCACGTCGGCTATAATCAGAGTATGGCAGACGTTGCGCCGACAACTTCGCTTGTGTCTTCCCGAATTAACTGGACGCCGTACATCATCGGAGCTACACGGGCGGTGCTTCAAGGGCGAAAGATAGAGCACGTTATAAAAACGCCGCTTCGCTCAAACGATTGCGCGCTTGGTTTTTCAAATGATTGGATTGAAATAATCGGATTGAATCAGCTTATCGTCGCTAAAGACACCGAAAAAGAAATAAACCGCATTATAAAGCAATTTAAGAGCAACGATATTTCTGTTTTTAAGGGAAATTATACGGGAGTCAATCCGTTCGACGAAAACGACACAATAGATTTGAGAAAGCCGTTTATCGAAAACGCCGAACAGTCTGCTCCCGCTTTTCACTATGTGCTAAAAGACGTGATTAGTGCTGAATAAGCATAATGCGCGCATACACTTTTGCTGAATAGAGCAGCGAAAATACATCTGGATAGTATTTATCAAAACGCGATTGCTTCATATAAAGCTCATTGTCAAGACCGAGCCGCACCGTATCGCTTACAGGGTGTTCATAGCGCAGATTTACAATTTCGGCGGCTTCAAAACCTGTGCTGTCGATGTCTTGAAGCTGGTCTTCAAAGTCATAGAAGCCGTATGCGTGCATATCAAAGTCGATTGCATGCCCTTTATCGCTCGCCCACTTCCATTTCAGCACGACTTCAGGTCCGAAGCAATAGCTGTAATCGCGATAGCTGTCCGTATCAACAAAGCCTCTGCGATAATAGTAATTATCCGACGTACCCAGCAGATTCCAGCACAAATGCGCCTGCCAATCGATATGGCTAGACGGATAATTGATTCGCTGCTTTATCGCAAAGCCTGGCGCGAGAGATGAGAATTCCATAAACGAATGCCACATAAAATCATAGTCCATAATAAGAGCAATCGTTGTATCTCGTCTCGCAAACTCTGGCGCACGTGAGAATAAAACGCCATTGCTTTGCACCTGTATGCGATACATCACAGCTTTTTCCATATCATCTGCGCCGTGATTAGAGCCTTTTCCTGCCTCTCCGCCAAAGTTCAGCTCAAATTGGCTATACAGCTTGTTTGTGTCGTGTCCATACGGGTCGGCATAGACAACACTGATTTCAGGACCTGCATAAATCGGGAATGTTTCATAGCTCGTTTCTCCCTCTCCATACGAAGTATAAGCGCGCGAAGCCCCCATATCTATTTTGAGCGACAGCTCTTGAATATTTTTCGGCGTACTGCTCGGATATTTCTCGAACCACTCGCTATAAAGCCGAGAAGGATTAAGCGCATACGAAACCAATTTGCTCCAATCGTTCGCCTCAAGCGATAATTGATAGAACATCTCGCCCACAACAACGCCGCCGATGGAAGTATAGATTAAATCGTTCTTTGACGGAGAGTTTCTTTCAAAAAAGTACTCCCATGTCGCAGAACTCGCCGTACAAATCAGCGCACTCTCGGCTATATTGAGGTTCAAAGCCCTAGCCCCCATATACGAAAGGCTGCCTTGATACGGGTGCAATACGAAATTAGTCCAATACCAATCCGTGTCCCATTTCCACGTATGCTCATAAAAATGAGCTACGTCGTCAAAAGTTACTTTCGCCCACGACGCTTGCGACACAAAGCGATTGTACGAGCCAATCACAAAACTCGGCGCAACAATCATACCGAGCGCGGCAAGATAATGCTTTTTTCCCTGCTCTTCTATTTCCGTTTCTTCTATCGCGCCATCTTCTATTTCTTCTATCGCACTTATCGATTCAGTATCCTCTTCTGCCGTAACGTTTTCTGCTTCGTTTTGAGAAAAAACAGGCAGCGTTACAAAAAGATACGAAAGAGCCATAATAGAAAAAATCATTTTTCTCACACTTGCCATACATTTCATAACAGTAAATCCATTGATAAAAAGAAAATAAAAAAAAGGCGGAAAAGATTTTGTCCTTTCCGCCTAAACATCGTGGAGAATAGGGGACTTGAACCCCTGACCCTCGGCTTGCAAAGCCGATGCTCTAGCCAACTGAGCTAATTCCCCAGTTGATTGGGACAGATAAGAGTTGAACTTATGACCCCCGCCTTATCAGAGCGATGCTCTAACCAACTGAGCTACTGTCCCGCTCGTTGACGTTTGATACTATAGCAAATCTAAAAACTTTTGTAAAGTACTTTCGCACATTTTTTTCAAAAAAGCTATTTTAAATACTCATCAAACAGAGATTCTAAATACTTTTTATCGCTCATCGCCTTTTGAATATCAGAAACTCTCCCCTCTGCAAACATCTGAGACATTACCCTCATCATATTATCCCGCTCAAGCGCAATTCCCTCGCTTCGACCAAGAGTCATTCCTTCGTCATAATATCTCTGAAAAAGTTCGCTCACTTCAAATCCTCCTTGCCTCTTCTGCATTTGAACAACGAAATCTTCCATATTCATAATATCCCGATTATGCGAAATAGCACTCAAAAGCGAAAGCATTTCGTGAATATGCTTTATCGTTTTTCTGCCGTATGTTTCAGCCTTTCCAAGCCGTTCAGAGCGCAAATATTCTGCAACAAGGCGAAAATCGCTTTTGAATCGCGCAATTTCTTCATCTGAAAGCCACGCCACATCAAACACATTTATTTTATAATCGTTTATGAACGGCAGCAATCGCTTATCGATGTCTGAAGAAAACATATCACAAAGCGATTTTTTATTGCTCCATTTTCTCTTCACGCCAAAATGCAGAACAAGCGTAATCACAGGATAAAACGCCCTCGCTGTTTCCAGCTGCTTTTGATACTCCGTTAAATCATATCCCATCACGCGAATAGGCATATTATAATCCACAACGCTCTGATTTTCTAGCCCGAAACAACTTATGCAAATATGCTTCTTCTTCCAATATTTAGCGACATCGCGCTCTTGAGATTTCAACGAATTTTCAAACTTATATGCAGAAAAAGTCTGCGCATCGCTCAACTCATCTTCGCTCACAACATCATCACCGTTGAAAATCAGCGCATTTACGATGTCTGCGAACACGTCATTGTACGATTCCAAGATTTTTTCTGCAGCGTCTTTTTCTGCCATAGCGTATGAAAGAACTTTACAGTGTCTTTACATCAAAGATTTTGGACTGAGCAAAAAGCGGGTCTTTTCGCTTGCTTTTTGCATTCACATAGCGCGTTTCAACAATAATCACATATTTTCCCGCGCTCAAAGTTGACGGAACTGCAACAACCAGCTCGGAAGGCATATTCGTAAGAATATCGAACGGCTCAGCCTTTATCCACGAGCTTCTATCCATATTGATGCTGCCGTTTTCGTCCGCGCTCACAAAATACACGCCGTCGCCCTCAACTCCCGTTTTCAGATTTTTCCCGACAACTCGAATCGATTTTCCAGCCACAATGGAGCCGTCCGCCGTACCCTTTCCCTCAATTTCGCTAATTTCCGCACTTACGCTAGACGCTTCTTCAATAGTAGAAATCGTCAAATCTTCCACTGCTTTCGTCAATTTCGGCAAAGAAGAAACTTTTACCCCCACACTCTGACTAGCCGCCGCCGTCGAGCTGTCTACGCTTCCTCTCACTGTCGGAGAAACAGTTACCAAGTCTAAGATTTTTACCGAATACCCCTTTGACAAAAGGTCAACTACCATATTCTGATACACTTCTAGCATACGGCTCATATCGCTCGCGTCAATGCCGTATTTGTCCATAATCAGCCGTAATTGCGTTTTCACGTTTACCATTTTCTTGTCGAGAGAAACATAATACTTTTCGCCTTTGTTAAAGTTATTTTTGCGCAGCTTGCCGCTAATCTCTGTTTCCAATCCCTCTCCGTAAGACACCAACTCATCTTCATTAGCCATAAAAATAGCCTCCGTTTCAATAAAATAATTCTGCTATAGGTATAGCACTCTTATACTAATCTGTCAAGTTTTTATCATTTTCACTTTCGCATAGTGGCATTTTATATATAAAACGTTGCCCGTGCTTATATAAAACGTTGCTCATTTTATATATAAAACGTCGCCCGTGCTTATATAAAACGTTGCTCATTTTATATATAAAACGTCGCTCGTGCTTATATAAAACGTCCAAAGTTTCTATAGAAGTTCTGATTTATATCAAAAAAAGAACATTTCTTTGTAAAATCGTATGTACTTTTTTCTACAATATATTATAATGGATTTGAAGATTTCGACGTGTTACAAAAGGTATGCTGTCATTATCAGGCTTGACCCGTTTTTTACGCAGAATTAAGCTGTCATTATCGTAGTCCGATAGTTCAGCAGTAAAAACTGTCATTATCGGGCTTGACCCGATAATCTGAGGCACAGCCTCTTTTTCAAAACTGCCTACAGAAGATAGATTCCCGTGTCAAGCACGAGAATGACATAAAGAAGCATACTTTTCGTAACACTGCAAAAAAATTATACGGTTTTTAGAAAAATTTTAGAAAAAATATTTTATAGAAAAAATGCCGTGAGTGTAGAAAAAAGAGAAAATATTGTGTAAATTAGATATATATGAATACTGTTCAAAATCTTCCCGACCATTTCGTAAGAACTTATGACCTCCCTTTTAATGTCGCAGACTTTTGCAAGATAATGCGCTCTAAGGGCTTGAGTGTGGACAAGCACACAGCCGCCGATTATCTTGTGGCGAACCCGTTTTTGTTTGGTTTGAGCGATGGAATGTTTGTAACAAGGGCGGCGGTGTTTAATGGCTACACGTTTAGCTTTAAGCCGACGAGGGAAGAGATTGAATCGGGCGCGTTTTTTGTGGGGCATCGCTGTGTGCCGTTTGTGGATTTTGAAAAAAAACTCAACGAAATCACGTTTGCATACAAAGGATTGAAATTGATTTCTACAACGCGGAGATTTAAAAGCGATTTGCTTCTTGACCACTTTGCGCTTTTTGGCGAAGAGTACGCGTTGCAGATTATCGCGACCGACCCCGCTTGCAGCTTTCTTGACATCGAAGACGACGACTTTGTGATGCCGAATACACTTGAAGTAACGTGCTTTTCGCTTCTGCCGCTTATCCGCGACGGCTTGAAATACGGAGATAGCCTGTTGCTCACAGTGGTTGATTGGGACAAAAGCATTATCTCGATTCAGATTCGCCCCGACAGCTTGATTTCGCCGTTTATGATGGACGACACGCCGATGGCGGAATGGAACAAAGTGCTTGAAAGCTCTCTGTTAGACACCTTTGACCGCTTAGGTCCTGCTTCTTCGATTGAAGAGCAGCTGTCGAACGTGTTTTTTGAGCAGAGAAATGCGCTTGATAAGATTGGCTGCGGCTCGATTGAAGAGTTTTTGACGACATCGGAAAAAGTTGATTTTGAATATTACGGAGTTGAAACGCGATTGTGGAAAGCGGGCGAAGTTGTGCCTGCGGTGGGGGAGTGGAACTTTATTGAAAGCGATGATAAAGAGCGGGGCGAGCCTGCTTTCTTCTATTTCCCTGAGGCTGTTTTTGATTGCTATATCATTGACGAAGTGCTAAACAATGGCAGTTCGATTGATTCGCTCATCAAGAAGATGTATCCCAAAGAAATGAAGATAGGAACAGCAGAACTCTTTGTATTAAAAACGCTTTTGCGCCACCGCACTGCGATTTTGAAAAAGCGATACAATAAGTTTTCGGATTTTGACGCAATCGGGATTCGACACCGCGTGTTATCGCTGTTTCGCGACGTGTACGAGATGATGTTCCGCATTGATTATGCAAAGTGCGACTTGAAAAAAATGCCGCAGCAGGAGCTTGTTGTTTTGTCGCAGCTGTATGCGCATTTGACCGCCTTTATGCAGTCGCTGGCGATGTTCTCGGAGAAAATAGACGATTTGGATATGCTTGAAGCGTCTATTGAGGGAATGGAGTATAATTTCGACGATATTATCGATATTTTGAATGATGCTGTAGCTAGACAGCACAATAATTCTTATGCTATCATATAGAAAATATCTCTCACATATAGAATTTTTGCTTTATCGAGGTTTTTAGTATGAACGAAAAAGGTCTTGAAGCGGTAGCTCTTTCTATCCGCAGCTTATCAATGGACGCAATCCAGAAAGCAAAGTCTGGACACCCTGGTCTTCCGCTCGGTGCGGCAGAGTTGGCATCTGTTCTGTATGGCGAAATTATGAAGCACAACCCAGCGGATTCTAAGTGGGTTGACCGCGACCGTTTTGTTTTGTCAGCAGGTCATGGCTCAATGCTTCTTTATTCCATCTTGCATTTGGCAGGATACAAAGTGTCTATCGATGACATTAAAAACTTCCGTCAGGTCGGCTCTCATTGCCCGGGACACCCAGAATACGGCTACACAGACGGCGTGGAAAACACTTCAGGTCCGCTTGGTCAGGGCGTGGCTCTCGCGGTTGGTATGGCGATGGCGGAAAGTATGCTTGAGGCGAAATTCAATACGCCAAAGCACAAAATCGTTGACCACTACACATACGCGCTCGTAGGCGAAGGCTGTTTGCAGGAGGGCGTTTCTAACGAGGCTTGCTCTTTGGCTGGCAACTTGCAGCTTGAAAAGCTCATCGTGTTCTACGACGAAAACCGCATTTCTATCGACGGTTCAACTGACATCACATTCACGGACGACATTCAGAAGCGTTACGAGTCTTATGGTTGGCTCGTTCTTCGCGGTTCTATGTACAATATGGGCGAGATTGCAGGCTTGGTCGATATGGCGAAGAAAGCAAAGAAGCCTACTTTGATTATGCTCAAGTCTATCATCGGCAAAGGCGCGCCAAAGCAGGGCACTCCAAGCGTTCACGGCGAGCCGCTCGGAGATGCAGACGTGGCACAGGCAAAGAAGAACCTCGGATTGAACCCAGAAGAGTTCTTCTATGCAAGTCCAGATGCGTACGCATACTTTGAGGAGCGCAGAAAGGCTCTTGCAAAGGCTGAAGAAGACTGGAAAGCAGAGTTTGAGGCGTGGTCAAAAGAAAATCCTGAATTGCGCAAGGCGTGGAACGCTGCGTGGGCTGGCGAGGCTGACGGAGATGCGGCAGAACCGACATACAAGGTCGGCGACAGCGTGGCAACTCGTGCGGCAAGCGGTGCGATGATTAACTACATGGCGCAGAAATATTCTTCACTCGTTGGCGGTAGTGCGGACTTGCAGGGTTCTAACAAAACTGCGTTCAAGTGCGACAACGGCACATTCAGCAAAGCAAACCGCGCAGGTCGTACGATTGAGTACGGTATTCGCGAGTTCGGTATGGCAAGCGAGGCGGCTGGTATGCAGCTCCACGGCGGTGTTCGTCCATTCTGCGCGACATATCTCGTGTTCAGCGACTATATGCGCTCATCAATTCGCCTTGCTGCGATTATGAAAATCCCGACAATCTATGTTCTCACGCACGATTCAATTTATGTCGGCGAGGACGGTCCAACGCACCAGCCTATTGAGCATTTGGCTTCGCTCCGCGCTATTCCGAACGTGCAGGTATTGCGCCCGGGCGATGCAGAAGAGACGGTCGAGGCGTGGAAATGCGCAATGGCAAGCAAAGACCACCCTGTCATCTTGGCGCTCACTCGCCAGAATGTGCCTGTGTATGCAAAAGAGGACGCAAACTGGAGAGCGAACATCGCAAATGGTGCGTATATCGTGAAGAAGGGAAGCGACAAGCCAGATGTTACTATTCTTGCAACTGGCAGCGAGGTTTGTATGGCTCTTGAGGCTGCTGAAAAGGCAAGCGGCAAGAGTGTGCGCGTGGTGTCTGTGTTCGACAAGAACGTGTTTGAGAATCAGAGCGACGCGGTGAAAGAAGAAATTATCGGAAAGGATAGTCGTGTTATCGTTGCTGAAGCCGGAGTACACTTTGGATGGGAAGGGTTTGCAGCGAGAGCAGATATGTTCTGTATTGATAGATTCGGCGAAAGCTGTCCTGCCAAAGCTGTGGCACAGGAACTCGGTTTCACTGCCGATAAACTTGCAGAGCTTATCAATAGATAATCTCTTTCGGTAAGATATAACGGCAGTCGGGAAAGATGTACAAGGCTCTTTCTCGGCTGCCGTTTTTATTTTATATTGCGAAACGATGTTTTTGTATCAAAGCCGTGATTTATGATTTTCCCTTCATCGTTTAAGCCTTTGCTTTCTTGATTTTTCTCCGTGCGAGCTGCAAAAAGATACTCTTCTATCCCGTTGTAAACACTCTCTGCACTTAAAACATCACAAAGTCCTGTGCCAAGCAAAATAGGATAGCAAGTTCTTTCTTCTTTTGCTGTTTCTATCATATTTATGAACGTAGCATTATTTAGATTTGCTTTTGCCCAATCGCCTTTGTTTCCGCTTGAAAAAGCATAACTGTAACGTTGTTGGCTATATCTTGAGTTTCTCTTGTAACCCTCTATAAGATAAAGATTCAAAATCCCTAAATCTCTCTCATAATTCTTTCTTTCGCACAAAAGCCGAGCGGAAAAATCAGTGAGTACATTTTCTTTTTTGCCGTTTACTTCTATTTGCTCATAATGCAAAGACGAAAGCAATATGATAAATAGATTTGTTCCTGCTGCAAGTGCAATTTCATAGTAGCCAGAATTGTAATCGATATAAGTAGAGCCGCGTTTTCCTTTTATGGATTTAGAATATGAAGAATAAGCTAAATTATCATCTAAAATTACACATAAATCTTTCTTAGTCAATTTTAGCGAGCCTCGTCGGTCGAATGTTAATTCGTCGTTTGAAAGCTCGCTAAACGAAAGATAATCATAAAAATCACTGTTTTTATCGAGTATCTTCAAACCTACCTCACGTTTGAATTTGCAAAATCAATCATATTGTTAAACAATTCTCTTGCTGTTGCAATAGGGAGTTTCATAAGTGGGTCGAGGAGGAATGCTTCAAAGAGCTTTTCGTCGTCATTTTCCCAAATGGCATTGAGCGCAATTTCTTGCTCGCTTGCAATGCGGCTCACTAAGGCTTTTACAGCGGTTGGTGGCTCTTCGGCAATAAGAGGTCTCACGGAGTTTGCGCTTAGTACGCCGTTTGTTTCGACGATATGCCCTTTGGGAAGATATGTTATCTGCCCAATGTTCGGCATATTCATATTTGTTATAAGCGTTTGGTCTCCCATAAGAGCTCTCATTATCTCAACGCCTTCTTCTCCCGATGGCTTTGCAATAAGCTCTTCGTCGGTGAATTGCTTTTCTCTCTTTCGCTTTGCTTCTGCTTCGCGCCACGCATACGGAGTGCGGATAACGCCATATGTGTGCAATTTTTCTTCGTCCGATAAGAACCACGGTACAAACTCCGCCAAATGTCTGTCGCCTGCCGCGCCTAATGCACCGAATCTGCGAAGTAATTCAAGCGAGATAAGCTGGTCGCAATCGAACCATTTTTCTTCGGCAATGCGCTGTTTTGCGATGTCTGTTTTGTCTGCAAAAGTTTGAGCTTTGTTTGCAAGTTCTTTTAGCCGTGGCATAAGGTCGATTCCGTTCCAAGAAGCAGAAGTGAACCAAGTGAAATGGTTTACACCTGTGATGTTCACATTGATTTCGTGGCGGTCGATTTTCTCAACTCCAAACCATTTTTCTGCTAAATGCGCAATGAACTCCTCCAAGTGAAATACTTCGTGGCAACAGCCAAAAGCCTTAATATTCGGGAACGCTTTATATAATGCGGCTGTACAAAGCGTCATAGGGTTTGTGTAGTTGATAACCCACGCATTCGGGCAGCACTTTTCGATAAGTCGAGCGTATTCAAAGAAGACGGGCAAAGCTCTGCGCGCTCGGAATAATCCGCCAGGTCCTGTGGTGTCGCCGACCGTTTGCAATATGCCGTATTGTTCTGGCAACACTAAATCTCCAAAGCGATACCTTGTATCTCCTGGTTCGATAGAAATGATAACGAGGTCAGCTTCCGTTAGTGCTTTTTCTGCGCTTTCGACTGCGTCTACACTAAAGCGATTTTCAGCCTTGTTTATCTTGAACATACGGCGTGCTACGCTTTCGTTGTTCTTTGCTGCTTCAAAGTCGATGTCGTAAAGCGCGATATGTCCGCTTGTCATCTCTTTTAGCATCAGGTCTTTCATAAAGCTGATAGCCCATTGTCTTGAGCCTCCGCCGATGATACAAATGTTTGTACTCTTCATAAAAAGCCTCGTTTGTCAAAATATCAAAAATGCGAGCTTTCTTACCTCTCTTGTGAGAAAGAACAGAAGAACTCTCTAGAAAAAGTATACACGGAAAATGGAGATAATGGGGGAATAATATATACTTTATTGACGGTACAATGCTAGGTGCTGACGGATTTATCTTTATGGATTTACAAGTCAATGCTAAAATTAAAAGAAGAGCCTATTTTTAATAGAGCTTAATTCTTTTTTTAAGGAGTTTTTTTATGAAGAAAATGGTGAAAGCTACTTTGCTTTTTGCATCTATTTCGCTTTTGCTTTTTGGCTGTGGTGGAGAAAAACAATCTTCGACTGCTAGTAACTCAAACAAAGAAGAAAACAAGTATATGCGTCTTGCGTGGTGGGGAAACACTAACCGTGATGAGAGAACGATTAAGGTCGCCGCGATGTACGAGAATGCAAACCCTGGTGCGAAAATCGAAACAGAAACAACAGGTTGGGGCGGATATTGGGACAAGATGAACACTCAAGCGGCTTCTAGCACATTGCCAGACCTTATGCAGCAAGATTATGCGTATATCTTGCAGTGGGCTTCTCGTGGTCAGCTTCTCGATTTAACTCCTTATATTTCAAACGGCACTATCGACACTTCAAAGATGTCGCAGTCGATTATCGATGCAGGCAGCGTGAATGGCAAAGTGTACGGCATTTGTATGGGAACAAACGCAATGGGACTTTGTGCAAACAAAGAAATCCTTGAAAAAGCGGGTGTTACTATCGACGAGCTGAATTGGACGTGGGAAGATTTGGAGCAGATTGGCTACACGATTTATGAAAAGACTGGCGTAAAGACAACTCCGTTCGGAACTACCGATATTCGTCCTATCTTTGAAAACCTTTTGCGCCAAGACGGAAAGAGCTTCTATTCTGCTGACGGAAAAACGATGGGCTTTACCGATACAAAGATGCTCGTCGATTTCTATGATATGCAGCTTCGTATGATAAAAGCTGGAGCGATGATTCCTGCAGAAGAAGCATTTGTTACGGTAACGGCAGAAGAAGGCGGATTTGCAAAAGAGAAAGTGTGGAATGATTGGGTGTGGAGCAATCAGCTTGTTTCAACACAGAGCGCACTCGGAAAGCCTGTTGAAATGTATCTTATGCCGAAAATCAAAGACTCAAAGCGTCCTGGCACATACTTAAAGCCGTCTATGTTCTTCTCTATTCCTGCAAGCGCAGAAAATCCTGATATGGCTGCAAAGGTATTGAATTACTATCTCAACGATATGGCTGCAAATGATGTGCTTTTGGGCGAGCGCGGTGTTCCTGCTCCGAGCGATGTTCTTTCTAGCGTATCTCAGAAAGTTGACGACACAAGCAAGCAGATTTACAAGTTCATCGAAGTGGTAAACAACAACTGTTCTCCGATTGACCCTCCTGACCCAGGAGCTTCTGGCGAAGTCTTGAAGATTTTCCGCGATGTTACGCAGGAAGTTCTCGCTGGCTTAATCAGCTCTTCTGACGGTGCAAAGAAGTTCTTAGACAAAGCAAATGCAGCTCTTGCAAAATAACAGGCACAGCCTGTTTTGTAGGCACAGCCTATTTTGTTGAGTGCATAACAACAGGGGGAGCTATTCCCCTTGTTGCATCACATATTGTAATTCGGAGGAAAAAATGAAGTTGTCGAATAAAAGGCTAAAGACCGACCTTGCTGGTTATGCGTTTATTTCGCCGTGGCTCATCGGTTTCATAGCCTTTTCAATTATACCGATTTTCTCATCGCTTTATTATTCATTTACAAAATACGACATTCTTGCAAGTCCGGTGTTTATCGGGCTAAAAAACTTCAAAGACATAGCGCACGATGATTTGTTTTGGAAATCATTAAAAGTAACGTTTTTCTATGCGTTTGTTTCCGTTCCTGCGCGCTTGATATTTGCTTTCTTTGTGGCGTGTTTGTTTAATCGCCCGTCAAAAGCTGTCCGCGTGTATCAAGCGGTGTATTACTTGCCGTCAATCGTTGGTGGCTCTATTGCAATCGCGGTGATGTGGCGTCGCCTTTTTGTTTCTGACGGCGCAATCAATGCGATTTTGCAAGGCTTTGGCATAAACAGCACGGTAAGCTGGATTGGTCGCCCCGATACTGCGATATGGACGCTGATTATACTTGCTGTTTGGCAATTCGGCTCTTCTATGCTCATCTTTTTGGCAGGCTTAAAGCAAATCCCGCAAAGCTACTACGAAGCGGCTTCAATAGACGGAGCTGGGCGCATTACGCAATTCTTTAATATTACCATACCGCAAATGACACCGATTATCTTTTTCAACTTGATTATGCAGCTGATAAACGGCTTTACCGTCTTTACGCAGGCGTTCGTTGTTTCTGGCGGCACAGGCGACCCGATGAACAGCACTCTTGTCTATGCGCTCTATCTCTATCAAAACGCATTTAAGTACTACGATATGGGCTATAGCTCTGCACTTGCGTGGATTTTGGTGTTAATCATTGCAGTGTTTACAGGTGTTATCTTTAAATCTTCTGATTCTTGGGTTTTCTATGAATCGAAGGATTAACAAAAGCGAAGCGAGGAAAAAATGAAGTTATCAGCACAACGAAAGAAAGATGCTATTGTGTTTCATCTGTTTGTCATTTTGCTCGGTTATTTTATGCTCTATCCTATTTTGTGGATGATAGGCAATTCCTTCAAAACGACAGCAGAGATTTTTGGCAGTGCCTCCCTTTTGCCAAAAGAGTTCCATTTTGAAAACTATGCTCGCGGCTGGACTTTTAACAAATCCACCACGTTCACCACATTCTTTAAAAACTCTTTCTACTATACCATTCTTTCCACAATAGGCGCAGTTTTCTCTTCTGCTATTGTGGCGTATGGATTTGCTCGCGTGAAGTTTCGTGGACATAATTTTTGGTATGCGTGTATGTTTTTGACTCTTATGCTGCCGTATCAAGTCGTAATGATTCCGCAGTTTATTCTTTTCAAAAATATCGGTTGGATAAATACATTCTTGCCGCTTATCGTGCCGCAATTTACGGGGCAGGCGTTTTTTATCTTTTTGACCGTGCAGTTTATACGCGGAATCCCAAAAGAGCTAGACGAATCGGCGATGATAGACGGGTGCAATAAGTTTACTATTTTCACCCGTATCATTTTCCCGAACATCACGCCCGCTCTTATTACGTCTACGATATTTAGCTTTTATTGGCGATGGGACGATTTTTTAGGTCCGCTTCTTTATCTTAATAAGCCAAAAAGTTTCACGGTGTCCCTAGCTCTTCGTATGTTCTCCGATCCGCAGACATCGACGGACTGGGGCGCGATTTTTGCGATGGGAACATTATCTCTTGTTCCTGTGGTAACAATCTTTTTGATATTCCAAAAATACATTGTGCAAGGCTTAGTAACCACAGGTCTAAAAGACTAGCACAGCTAGTTTTGTGAGCCACAGGCTCTTTTGTAAGGCATAACTTTTTTGGAAAGAGAATGGCTTAATTTGGTAAAAAAATTCTACGACCGTACATAGAAATATTTACGGTCGTTTTTCTCTCTTGTTTACGGTCGTAAGTGTGTTGTATTTACGACCGTAAGTATGTCATATTTACGAGCGTAGGAGGTGTTATAAAAGGTATGCTGTCATTATCGGGCTTGACCCGTTTTTACACAGAATTAAGCTGTCATTATCGGGCTTGACTTGTTTTTGACACAGAATTAAG
>CALDID010000021.1 GCA_937901865.1 uncultured Treponema sp. | reverse complement strand
ATAGATTGCCGTATCAAGTACGGCAATGACATAAGGTTTCCGAACAGGTCTAATAAAAAAAAATTTTTTTTAAGAATTCTTAGCTTAAAGAGAGTATAATAGAAGTATGAGAGTTTTACTTATAGAAGATGAGGTTCGCCTTTCGCAGGCTTTAGTTGAGATTTTCCATAAGAATAAGTATGGAATAGACGCTGTTTACACGGGAACAGACGGCTTGGAATATGCAAAATCGGGCATTTATGATTTGATTATTCTCGACATTATGCTTCCAGGAATAGACGGTATTTCTATTTTAAGAAAGCTGCGAGATGATAAAAATCAAGTGCCTGTGCTGCTTTTGACTGCAAAAGATGATATTTCTGACAAAGTGGCGGGGCTGGATATGGGCGCAGACGATTATATGACAAAGCCGTTTGCAACAGAAGAGCTTATGGCGCGCGTGAGAGCTTTAACTCGTCGTCGCGGCGATATGAGAGAAGACGTGGTTACGGTGGGTGACTTGATTTTGAATGTAAAGAATTGTGAATTGCAGTCTAACCGCGGGGAAAGTGTGAAGCTGTCGCTTAAAGAGTTCCAAATTATTGATATGCTCTTCCGTAATCCTCACCAGATTATTACAAAAGAACAGATTATAGAAAAAATCTGGGGTGGGGATTCTGACGCTGAATATAACAATGTTGAAGTCTATATTTCATTCTTGAGAAAGAAGATAGGTGCGCTAAAGGTTACCACCGAGATTCGCACTGCGCGCGGTATTGGATACTCTATTGAAGACGGCTCAAGGCTGTAACGGATTTAAGGATTTGTATTAGTGAAGGGGCGTTTTTCAAAGCTGCAAAGAAATGTCGTGCTTTCTGTTGTATCTGTTATGCTGCTGATGCAAGGCGGCTTTTTAACGATACTGCGAATGGGGCAAATCAAAGTGCGAAAAACAAAGACGGACGCATTTGTAGAAAAGCTCTTTGAAAACGAGGGACACGCTTCTAAAAGTTTGCAAGACAAAACAATGCACTCTTCACTAATAGCTCCTTTAGGCGAAGAGGACACCTTTTCTTCTAATGACGACGCTTTAAGGCGGCTTTCAAAGGGAGTTTCAAATTATTTATTCCACACAGAAGACAAAAAGTTTCATTTCTATTTTGCTTCCCGTTCCGACGAGGAGGGGAATATATTAGAGCTTTTTACCGATTTCCCCTATGATAAAGACGCTGGCGGCGTTACGGGCTTTTTGGGTGTTGCAGAAAATATCATTTCACGAAAAAAAGATTCAGGCTTATACAAAAACTTTTATTATGCTAGAGAGAAGCGACCCTATGGCTATTTGACGGTATATCTCGATTATCGCAATGAAATCGAAGAAACAAAGGCGTTTTATAAAATCGTTTTTTTGGTCATTGTTATAAGTTTATTTTTCAGTGTAATTTCATTTATATTGCTCAATACTTTTGTGCTAGAGCCTATCAAAGTAGCCTTTGACGCGCAAAAGCGATTTATTTCAGACGCAGGACACGAACTGAAAACACCTATTGCGGCGATTAGCGCAAATCTGGAGGTGCTGAAAAACGAAGTGCCGAATAATAGATGGGTGTCGTATATTATCGAAGAAAACGATAGAATGAAAAACCTCGTCAAAGACTTGATGTATCTGGCTCACACTGATTCGGGGCGCGAAAAGCACATAATGGAAAAAGTGAATGTTTCCGATACGATAACATTTGCTATTTTGCCATTGGAAAGCCTTATTTTTGAAAAGGGCAAAGAGCTTGTTATGGACATAGAAAGCGATATGTTTCTTGTGTGCGATGAGGGAAAAATAAAGCAGCTTTTAGTGATATTGGTCGATAATGCTGTGAAAAACTCTGATAAAGGGGATATAATTAGCGTTAAGGCGTACAAAGAAGATTCTAATATCGTTATAAAAGTGCATAACACAGGCTGGGGCATTAAAAAAGAAGATTTAGACAAGATTTTTGAACGCTTCTATCGTGTTGATTCGTCAAGGAACAGAACAACGGGAGGCTATGGTTTGGGCTTGTCGATTGCGAGCGCGATTGTGAATGCACATCATGGCAAAATAAGCGTTGATAGTGAAGAAGGCAAGTGGGCAGAGTTCAAAGTGATGTTGCCGCTGGGAACTAAAAAATAAATGGAGCTAAAAATGATTAAAATACTTATTGTAGATGATTCAGCTGTCATTCGTTCGTTTTTGAAAAAGGTAATCAATCTTGACGAAAGATTTGAGCTTGTGGGCGAAGTTGAGGACGGAGAAAAAGCTATTGAAGCCTGTGCTGCGCTGCACCCTGACCTCGTGATAATGGATATAACAATGCCTGTGATGGACGGAATAACGGCTACAAAGCTCATTAAACGCCAAAGCATACCGCCTATTATAGTGGTGTTTTCTACTGCCGATATGTCTTCTTTGGGCTATAAGGCGATTGGCGCGGGAGCTATCGAAGTTATCAAGAAGCCTGAAATGCTTGATATGGATTCGACGTTTTTCAAGCGATTTTGTGATAAGCTCGCCGCTATCGGTCAGCGAAAGAAAAAGAGTGTAGACGTGAACGCCGTTTCTATGCAGCCGCGGAGCAAAAGCTATAAAGTATTGCTCATCGGGGCTTCTACAGGCGGACCTATTGCGGTGCAGCGCGTGCTTAAAGAAATCGGCTCTCCGTTTCCGCTGCCTATCTTAATCACACAGCATATCGATAAGACCTTTGATAAAAACTTTGCGCGCTGGCTTTCTGACACGACAGGGACAAGCGTCGTTATTCCCGAAGAGAACGCAAAGCTTGAAAATGGAGTCGCCTATCTTGCGCCTGCAGGAAAACACATGGTGCTAAATCCAAACGGCACAATTCATTTATCAGACACTGAAAGAGTGCATTTTTTAAAGCCTGCGGTTGACCCGATGTTTATTTCTGCGGCGAAAGTCTTTGGCGAGAAAGCGATGGCTGTTTTATTGACGGGAATGGGAAATGACGGCGCGGAAGGCTGTGTAGAAATAAAGAAAGCTGGTGGCTACACGATAGCAGAAGCGGCTTCGAGTTGTGTTGTTTTTGGTATGCCAAAAGCCGCAATAATGGCAGGAGGCGCAACGGCTATCCTGCCATTAGAAAAAATTGGCGAGTTTGTAAAGAATAACTGCTAAGCCAAGTTTCTTACTTCATCGATGAGCATAAACGGTGTCATTCCGTAAGAAGTCGTGATTTTTTGCGAAGCGAAAGAATGAGCTAACACCGCAGAAATCACGCCTTGAATAGTGTCGTATCCTTGCGCGAGTAGGGCAGCGATAAGCCCCGAAAGCACGTCGCCGCTTCCTCCCTTTGCAAGACAATTTCGTCCGTGCGGATTGTAATACACAGCAACATTCTTTTCGTCAAAGGTGGCAATAATCGAAATCGCACCTTTTAGCACAAGCACTGCTTTCTTGTATTTCTCGCAAAACGCCTTTACATCTTGCACTCTCTCTCCTGTCTCTTTAATCTTTGCGTTTTTGAGCAATGAAGCGAATTCCTTTGGGTGCGGCGTTAAAACAATT
Source organism: uncultured Treponema sp. (assembly GCA_937901865.1). Lineage (GTDB taxonomy): Bacteria > Spirochaetota > Spirochaetia > Treponematales > Treponemataceae > Treponema_D. The sequence continues at coordinate 3,565 of CALDID010000021.1, read as the reverse complement.
CTCTTTTTGCTTTCGCTCTCGTCGCTTTCAAGCCTGTCAAGAAAATCGATAAGTTCTTCTGTGTGCAATAAATCTGCGTCAAGCACAGCCTTTATCTCTTTGTGATTAAACAGATACTCAAAAAGCTCTTTCTCTCTTTCGCTGTCTTCTCCAAAGCCCATTCCTGCGGCAATCGCACTCGTGTTTTCTGCCGCGCTGTTGCTTTGCATTAAATCGAACGGTACGCCCTCTAGCTCTTTATCGCTTACCACCGTAACAAGCCCGCTTCCAAACGCACTCGCCGCACTCGCCGCAATCACAGCCGCACCCTTTTTCTCTCCTGCAAACACCGCCGTATGCCCGAAATTTCCCTTGTGAACACAGTGCTTTTCTCTCACAGGGAGTGTCATATCGCTTTCCTCGAGTACATAGCCGTCAGGAACGACTTTGTATTCATATAATGCACTGCTTAATCCGAGTGAAGCGCACTTGATTTCGCCTGTTAAATCGCTTGCTTCGTCGCTGAAAAGACTCGCCTTATATGCGCCCATTGTAACGGTAACATCGGCTCTAAATACGATTTTTCCCCGCTTGCCTGTGCAATCAATGCCCGTCGGAATATCGCACGCAATTTTGAAAGCCTTGCTCTCGTTCGCGCGGAGCAAAACAGCCTTGTATTCTGCTGGCACTTCGCCGTGAAATCCCGCACCGAAAATGCAATCTACAATGCAATCCGCCTCTTCAATCGCGTTGCTCTTTTGCATTTTCAGATACGAAGTGATTTCTATTTTGCACGCCTTAGCTCTCTTTTCTTGCCGTTTGCCCACCGTGCTGCGAAACTGCCTGCTTTTTAGCACAGTAACTTTATAATCAGAAGCAATGCGGCGTGCGAGCGTCATTCCGTCCGAGCCATTATCGCCCACACCGCACAAAATCACGACGCTCTTAATTCCCTCTTTCGCTCTAATCTCGGCTTCAAGCGCGGCGGCGGCGTTTTCCATCATAATCTCTTCGGTCAACAGATAGCGTTCCCTTGCTTTCTTGTCCAACACACGACAATCATTAAAAACCTTTTTCATTTCGTTCTCTCCTAGCTTTCAAGCAATTCTGCAAAAATATTGCCTAAAGCTCTATCAAATATCTCTGTCGATTCCTTCATCTCCTGCAAGAAAGAATTATCTTCGATTGTGCCTAACACCGCCGTCATCTCTTCGTCGTTTCGGTACACCGTCTTTCTAAAGAAATCCGTGTAATCCTTTTCTCTCGACTCAATAGACGCACGATACATACAATCTGAAACGATAGTAACATCTGCAATAATATCCTTGAATATCTCGGAGGTAAAATCTTCGAGTTTTGCCGAATACAGCCATTCCAAAATATAAATCGCATAGCGGCTCTTATACTCAAGATAATGCTCTTCGCACTCATCATAGAACGCATGAACGCTCTTCCAATCGTTTATCTCTTTTCTCTTGATTTTGTCGAACAGCTCAAACGCCTTTTCCTCTGGCATCACTTGCCCGCCTGCATTTATCCACTTTGTGAAAAGCGGTAGCTCTCGCAACGTCGTAATGTCGCTTTTTGACAAAGAGATTTTGTCGAGAGATGAAACGAATTCAAGAAGCGTTTGAAGCGAGAAATACTTTAATATCTTTCGATACTCAACATACGCCTGCACGCCCTTAAAGATATACGCGCCGTATTTCTTTTGACATTCTGGGTCAAAGAGCGTGATTTTATCTGTTTTGTGGTGATGCAAGTAATCCTTTGCAATGCAATACAGTTCGTTTTCGTCGTTCGCACTGTTCGCACTCTCATCGCCTGTTTCTCGCAGATATATTCCCGTAAGCTCTATGAGCCTATCGATTGCAGGCAGAACCTCTTGTATCGTGTCTGGCGCAAGCGGATTTGTTTCAATGTGCTGCACTTTGACGACGCGCTTATCTCGTTTTTTGAACTTGCTGTTATTGCGGGCAATCGCAAACATATTGTACATAAACCAATACGCAGGCAAAATATGCACTGCTTGGTCAACGCCGTGAGTCGCAATGAGAGAAAACGGATACATTATGTTCAATTCTCTCAAATACGTTCCCTTTGACGCGAGCGTGAAGCTGGCAAACTTTGAGTTATGCTTAAATGATGAGTTCAGCCCAGGCCAAAAGCCGCGCCCCGCTTGAATCTCGCCGTCGGGACTTCGTGAATTGTGGTTAGAGCCAATCGTCGCTCCTGCTGCAATGTTGCTTTGTCCTTGCACGAGCGAGGCAATCAAGAAAGAAGAGTTGTGGTGCTGTTCGTGGAACGGGAAGATTAAGTTATTCAACAGCTCACAGCAAGAAACTGTGCTGTTATCGCCGAGAATCGAGTTCAAAAGACGTGCGCCGTATTTAAGCTGGCAATTTCTGCCGAGAATAAAGCGCACTGCCACAGCCTGATAAAACGCCTTGCTGCCGTATCCCATAATGCCGTTTACCAACTCAACGCCCTCTCCGATTTGGCTCGGCTCTTTTTCGCTTGAAAGCACCGTGATGTTTTTGAGCTTGAATGCGCCTTTGATATACGCAAACGAGCCTATTTTTACATCTTTCAATAGCGTTGTGTTCTTTATTACGGTATCGCTTTCGACAATGCCGAACGTGTCGAGCGTCTTTGTGTTTCCGTTTTCGGTCAGCTCAATAAATCGCTTTTGCAGCTCTTTGTCTTCGCGGTACGTCGCCCACAAATACGCATCGGCAGTAATCATATCTTCGTGAGCAAGTACAGCGCGCCCGTCGTTTTCGTTGCACACGCCAATCCAGTAGCGGCTAGATTCCTCCTCTCCCTCTTTCAAAATGCCGTTACCGAACTTTGCGTGATTTGTCGCACTCATCTCTTGAATATTAAACAAAATAACTCTGTCGGCGATGTGGTAATTGACGAGGTATTCCACGTTTCTTACAACGCAGTCATTGCCGATAACGCAGTTTTCGATATACGCGCTGTAAAGCCCTTCGGTGAGCTGTAAATCGTGATATTTAAGCCGTGCATTTTGCATACGCCCGATGACGACGAAGCCTGAAAAGCTGCATTCGTGGACGAGTTCGGGGCAAAAGCCGTCGTTGCTGACCCAAATATTGCGCCATTCGGGGTCTGAAGATGTGCAGTGATTTTTGACAAGAACGGTGATTTCTTGTACTGTCAAAAGCCTGTGATTTTTTTTGTACTTATCATCAAGCGCACATTGTGCGTGATTTTCATCATTAGTAATCAATGTCATAAAAAAATTATATCAGTCAAATCCCATTTTGTACAGGTACAACATACGTTTATTTAGCGCATTAAGACCCATTTATGCACGGCAAATAGAGAGGCAAACACACGGGCTATAAAGGGAGCATAGATAGGCGCAAAAAGGGAGCGTTATAGCAAGGATAAAGGGTGGCTACTAGCTAGCTGGGAGGGAGTAACAGCGAGCTTGACGGGAGGCGAAAAGCAAGGCTTGACGAGGGAGAAAAATGAAGCTTGACGAGGGGAAATAATCAAACTTGACGATAGGTAAAAAGCAAGCTTGCTTTGAGGTAGCGTTCAAGTTTGAATCGAGGTA
>CALDID010000020.1 GCA_937901865.1 uncultured Treponema sp. | reverse complement strand
TATTTCATTAATCGTAAATCATTTCTTCTTCCAGCATACCTTTTGTAACACTACCATTTTTTGAAGCCGCCGCGAAAAGAAAATGAGTACAGCCGTGGTGGCTATGGCGATTTTCGCTTCAGGATTTCCATAGCCAACTTGGCTACGTCAAAATCAGTCAAAAATGAGCATAGCCAAAGCAAAAATCTGTCAAAATCTTTCAAAAACGCTCATAGCCAACTTGGCTATCGTCGTCCGCACGTCAGGTGAGCTCACAGCCAAAAATACGCATTGCAACACGCGCCGTTTTTCTATAGAATATCCATACATTCATTTTGAGAGGATTTCTATGAAAGCAAGCGTAAGTATGACAATCAAAGACGTGGCATTTTTCGCGAAAAATCTGGGCAATTTGTACGCAGACAGAAAGGCGGACATCAAAAACGAGCGCATCAACACTCTTTTCGCCGACCTTGAGGCAAAGCGTGTTCACCTCGCCGACACCACGGGCAAGGCGACGGATTCGGCGAGCCTCGACAAAGCCGACAGCGCGTGCGACAGCGAGATTCGACTGCTGTTCACCTACGCCGAGGGCTTGTGCGCCTCTCCGTTTGCGGACGAAGCGGCGGCGGCAGAGGCGGTCTATGCGGTGCTGCAACAGTTCGGGCGCGCAATCACGGGCGAGCGTTACGCCGTGCAGTATTCAAAGACGGACGATATGTTGAAGCGTTTGAGCGAGCCGAAAATCGCCGAGGCGGTTAAAGCCCTTCGCGGTATGACAGAGCGAATCGAGCGCGTGAGAGAAGCGGCAGAGGCGTTTTCTGCGCTTACAAAGACGACGGTGCAAACGAGCGCGGCGAACAGCGAGAAATCGGCGTATGTCATCAAGCGCGAGATTCTTTCGCTGGTGAATAACGAGATTTTGCCGTATCTGAACGCGATTTGCGTGGTGGAAGGCGACACATACAAGCCGTTCCTTGCCGAAATCGAGAAGGAAATTGCGCGCGCAAATGCCGCTATAAAATCCGCAAAGCAGCCACAGCAGCCACAGGCTGTTTCTCCGAAAACACAGGCGTAAAGAGCGCAGAGAGCGGAGAAAAAAGATGATTGTACAAGAAAAAGAGTTCACGCTCAAAGACGGGCGAAAGGCGTTTATCCGCAGTCCAGAGCCAGAAAACGCTGAGGAAGTGAAAGCGGTTTTGTCCCTTATCACGCAGGCGTGCGGCGAAACGGATTTTCTTTTGCGCTATCCAGAGGAATGGGAAAATATGTCGCTTGACAGCGAAAAAAGCTATTTAGAGGGGCTGAACAAAGCGGAAAACGAGGCGATGCTCGTGTGCCTTGTCGGCGGCAAAGTCGCGGGAAACTGCTTTATCTCGCGCAACACAGGGCTGAAAACCCGACACCGCGCGACGCTCGGCATTTCGATTTTGCGCGAATATTGGAATCTGGGCATTGGCACACGGCTTTTTGCGGAGATTATCCGCTTTGCCAAATCGCTCGGCGTATCGCAGCTTGAACTTGACTTCATCGAGGGCAACAGTCGCGCGCGGGCGTTATACGAGAAAATGGGCTTTCGCATTACAGCCGTAATTCCCGACGCGGTACAGCTCAAAGACGGCAGGCTGCTCAACGAGTATTCGATGATGAGAAAGATATAATAGACCTGTTCGGAAACAGTATGTCATTGCCGTACTTGATACGGCAATCTATTGCAATATAGGCAAAAAGATTATCGGGTCGAGCCCGATAATGACAATTATCGAACAGGTCTAATTTTTACACACACTTTTTATTTTCTACGAGGTTTGTATGGCAGACGAAAAAGAGAATTGCACACACGATTGCTCTTCTTGCGGCAAGGATTGCAAGAGCAGAGATTTGCGCGCGTATTTGCGCGAAGGCTGCTCAGTCAAGCACGTTATCGGCGTGGTTTCGGGCAAGGGCGGCGTGGGAAAATCGCTCGTTACCGATATGCTCGCGGTGAAAATGGCGAAAAAGGGCTATCGCACCGCAATTTTGGACGCAGACATCACCGGTCCTTCCGTGCCGACGGCGTTTGGCTTAGGCGGCGTGAAAGCCGAGAGCGAGCAGGGCGCGGACGGTCAGTGGTATTTGAAGCCTGTGAAAAGCAAGGGCGGCATCGAGATTATTTCGATGAATATGCTTTTGCCCGACGAAACCGACCCTGTGTATTGGCGCGGTCCTGTTATCGGCGGCGCGGTGAAGCAGTTTTGGACGGACGTGCAGTGGAAAGACATCGATTATATGTTCGTGGATATGCCTCCGGGAACGGGCGATGTGCCGCTCACGGTGTTTCAGTCGCTTCCTGTGGACGCGATTGTCGTCGTTACAACGCCGCAGCAGCTCGTGCGCGTCATCGTGGAAAAGGCGGTGAAGTTTGCGGCGGGCTTAAAGGTGGCGGTCTTGGGCTTGGTGGAAAATATGAGCTATGTGAAATGCCCCGACTGCAGCCGCGAAATCAAGGTGTTCGGCGAGAGCAATGCGGACAAAATCGCGAAGGAATACGGCATTCCGCTCCTTGCGCGAATCCCGATGGAAGAGCGAATCACTGCCGCCGTGGATTCTGGCGCAATCGAAGAGCTTGACGAAGAGTATCTCGACGCGACGGCGAGCGCAATCGAGGGCTTGAAAAAAAAATAATCGGAGCAAAAGAATGAAGTTAATCTCTGCACCTATGGCAACGCTTTCTCACGAGGCTTTTCGCCGCTTAATCGAACGCTTTGGCGGCTGTGATGAATACTACACCGAGATGATAAACGCAGGCTCGCTGTTGACGATGGGACCGTTTGAGCAGTTTTATCTATTGAGCGAATGTGCGAAAGAAAAAACGGTGTGGCAGCTCACGGGCAGCAAACATGAGCAGATGATAAAGGCGAGCGCGGTTTTGGCGCGGCTGGACGGTGTGGGAATTGATTTGAATATGGGGTGTTCTGCGCCGCAAATTGCCAAAACGGGCGCGGGCATTGCGTGGATGGAAAAGCCGATTGCAGAAACTGCGGAGTTGGTTCGCGGCATTCGCTCTCAAATCGACTCCGCGGCGGCAGAAACAGGCAGGGCGAAAAAGCGGCTGAGCGTAAAAATGCGCTTGGGCGGCGAGGATTGGAGCGAGGCGGGATTGCTTGCGTTTTCAAAAATGCTCGTCGATGAGGGCGTTGAGCTTATCGCGCTTCACCCGCGCACCAAAAAGGAAAAATACCGCACAAAGCCACAGTACGAAGAAGCGGAGTTTCTCTGCCAAAATCTTTCCATTCCGCTGTATGTGAACGGCGATATTGCCGACGCAGAGAGCGCGCGGTTTGCGCTGTCCAAAGCGCCGAGCGTTCAAGGCTTGATGATAGCGCGCGCCGCCGCACAAAAGCCGTGGATTTTCGCCGAGATAAAAGCGGGACTTTCTGGCGGCAGAGCAGAAAAGACGAAAATCGACCTGTACGAAACGGCGGTGCAGTTTATCGACGACGTGGAAAAATACCAGCCGAAAGAGTTCCACAAAACGCGGTTGCAGCGCTTCTTTTCGTATTATTGCCACAATTTTTCGTATTGGCACTACGCACAGACAAAATTGCTCAATGCCCCCGACACCGCCGCCGTGCGCGCCGAGCTTGCCGACTATTTTGCAAAGCAGCCCAGCGACCGTTTTCTTGAAATCGCGCTGTAAACAAAAAGAGCCGCCCGAACGAGCAGCTCTTTCATAAAACAACAAACAAAACAAACTTATTTATTCTTGTTCACAATGCGACTTTCTGCTTTTCCCGTTTCAATGTCGATGAAGCGCGTGAAAAGAGAAACTTTGTTATCGGCGTTGAGCGCATTCCACACAGTAGCCGTAAACTCGTCGATATTACCTGCAATATCCACCAACACTGGCTCGCCCTCAAAGCTCGGAAGCGGATTTCCGTCGCCTTGGTATGTGTGGATAAACCGACCTTGCGCCGCTTTTGGATTTTCATACGCGAACGTGAAGCGATTGCAGCCGCTGTCATCACCATTATCGCTCTTCAAAATGGAAAGCGCATAGTTGTATTTCCCGTTTTCGATGTGCATAACGCCCGAAATGCGCGGAGTAAAGTTCGGAGCGTCTGGCTCAAACTCTCTGGAGCGCAAACTTTGTTCAAAAGTAAGCTGTTTGTCCATTCCTGCATAAATCGTGTCGGTTTGGTCGCCGTTTGTAACAATAGTTTTGTTGCCGAGAACACGAACAGGTGCATAAATTATCAGACTTGGGTCTGTGAGCTTTGACTCATCAAAGGCTTGCGTGCGAATTCCCTCGCCGTCTTCAACGAAAATGCGGTTGCGGCTGTTTTCGCTTCTGCCCATAATAAAATACGCCACCACAGCCTTTTTGCCGTCCGCGCTTTTTCCGATAACAATGCCACGTCCTGGATATGTCGTGCGCCCGAGCTCTTCACTCAATGAAACAATTTTCATTTTCTTTCTCCTACTATCAAAAAATCAAAAACTAATCTTCTTTCTCTTTCAGCACTGCAAGGAACGCGCTCTGCGGCAATTCCACATCACCAATGAGCTTCATTCGCTTCTTTCCCTCTTTCTGCTTTTCAAGCAACTTTCGCTTTCGGGTAATATCGCCGCCGTAACATTTCGCAAGAACGTCCTTTCTCACAGGATTGACCGTTTCGCGCGCGATGACCTGGCTTCCGATTGCGCCTTGAATTGCAATCTTGAATTGTTGGCGCGCAATTTCACCCTTTAATCGCGTTACCACTTTGAGCGCGTGGTCGCGAGCTTCTAGCTTATACGCAAGCTGTGCCAATGCGTCAACAGGCTTTCCGTTTATGAGAATATCGATTTTCACAAGCTCGGTTGGTCGATAATCGATAACCTCGTAATCAAAACTTGCATAACCGCGGCTATAGCTCTTGAGCTTGTCGTAAAAATCAAACAGCACTTCTGCAAGCGGCATTTCATACGTCAACTCAACGCGCTTTGTGTCGAGATACTGCATATTTTTTTGCTCACCGCGCTTTTCAAGGCAAAGCTTCATTATCGCGCCTAAATATTCCGACGGAGTTATGATATTCGCTCTGATATACGGCTCTTCTGCGCTTTGGATTTTGCCTTCTGGGTACTCAGACGGATTGTCAATGTACAAGTCTTCGCCGCCTGTGAGATGAATGAGATAGCGAACACTCGGAGCAGTGAAAATGACAGCTTGGTCATAGTCCCGCTCAAGGCGTTCTTCAATGATTTCCAAATGCAATAAGCCCAAAAAACCGCAGCGGAAACCGTATCCCAATGCAAGCGAATTATCTTTTTCGTATACAAGACTTGCATCGTTGAGCTTTAGTTTTTCCATACTGTCTTTGAGTTCTTGATAATCATCGCTGTCCATCGGATAAATCGACGAGAAAACAACAGGCTTCACGTCCTTAAATCCTGGCAGAGCCTCAAGCGCAGGATTTGCCGCATTCGTGATAGTTTCTCCGACGCGCACATCGCTCACGGTCTTAACCCCAGCAATGATGTAGCCGACATCGCCAGCTTCAAGCTCTTTTTTCTCTTCAAGCGTAATTTTGAAAATACCGACCTGCTCAACGCGGTATTCTGCATTTGAGTTCATAAAGCGAATAGTATCGCCAGCTTTGATTTTGCCGTCAATCATACGGATATGAACGATAACGCCGCGATAAATATCATAGTGGCAATCAAAAATTAACGCCCTCATTGGTGCATTTATATCGCCCGTTGGCGCAGGAAATTTTGTTACAATCGCTTCAAGAAGCTCATCAACGCCTACACCTGTTTTTGCAGAAACAAGCTGAACATCGCTTGAATCAAGCCCTAAATCGTGGTCAATCTGCTTTTTCACGCTCTCCACATCTGCGCTCGGCAAATCAATTTTATTCACCACGGGCACAACCGTCAAATCGTGTTCCATCGCCATATACAGATTACTTACCGTTTGGCTTTCAACGCCCTGAGTTGCGTCAATCAAAAGCAATGCGCCCTCACAAGAAGCAATAGCGCGGCTCACTTCATAGCTAAAATCGACATGACCAGGTGTATCGACAAAGTTCAATTCATAGTCAAAACCATCTTTTGCATGATATGGAATGGTAACAGCCTGGCTTTTTATCGTGATTCCACGCTCTCTCTCAATGTCCATGCTGTCAAGAATCTGGTTCTGCATTTGCCGCTGGTCAATAATGCGCGCCTTTTCAATAAGGCGGTCGGATAGTGTGGATTTTCCGTGGTCGATATGCGCAACAATGCAAAAATTGCGCTTATATTTCATCTCTGCCATAAAATAAAAAACTCCTAGAAATAATACTGATTATCTAACTGTGCGGTCAATCCAATAGCAACATCTATATAACCACTCTTCTTCTTTTTTGTGTATAGCGTCGCAGCAATAGCAGTTTTATCATCATTAAATATCACTTTCCCGATTTCAACAGGGTCGTGGTCTGTAAAACCCGATTCATCAGCTATTCCGCCATTTACCAGTTCTCCAATCGTATATTTTTTGCTTCCCGATAGCGTTTCTAGCTTCATTCCAAAGATTGGATAAAATGAATTTGCAACAACATCTCTTTTATATACTTCATATCCAGGAGCTTTCGGACGTTCGTTTAAGTAAACAAGTAAATCTTTCGTATTACCATCTAAATCACTTGTCGTAATTGTAACTACTGTATTTGGTAACAAAGATAAAAAAATATTAAACAAATCGTCATTATTTTTCACTTCACTTCCATTTACAGCCGTAATTATATCACCTTCTTTTAAACCTGCTCTACTTGCACTCCCGCCTGGCATCACATAAAGCACTTCTATACCGATATTTTTTCCCATATCTTTTTTCGGCTTGCCAAATGCTCCTATCCAAGAATGTTTTCGCTCTCCGCCATTTGCCAAAATCGGCAATTCAGCTTTTAAGTATTCCACAGGAATAGCAAAATTCAATCCTTCATACTGCAACATTCCTGCAAAAACAATCGCCTGCACATTGCCTTTTTTGTCGATGAGCGGACCTCCTGAGTTTCCAGGGTTCACCGCTGTATCAATTTGAAAGACATTTCCTACAGAAGAGAGTTTTCTGTCTTTCGCCGAAATACTACCACTTGTCAACGTGCGCTCTAAGCCAACGGGAGAGCCTATTGCAAAAACAGTATCTCCAATGTCCAAATCTTCAGAAGAGCCTAAGCTAAAGACAAACGGAGAATCTATCTCAACTTTTAAAAGTGCTAAATCAAGCAAACTGTCATAGCCAATAACTTTTGCAGGTATTCGAGTTTCATTATCAGAAGCAAGTTTTACAAACAACTTTGAATACTTTTGGCTCTTCGGGTCAACTAAATCTGCAATAACATGATGATTTGTAATCAAATAGCCATCGCCCGAGATAAAAAAGCCAGAGCCAATAACACGGTCTGCATACCCCATTCCGCCTTGAATTGCAATTCCTCTATCAACCCAAACCGTAACTGTTCCGTCTACCGCAGACGAAAGTTTAAAGTTATCAGACACTGTATTTTCATTTTCTAGTTTTTCTATAGCTAGCTTTTCAAGCTCAGCTTTCTCTATCCCTAACTGCAGCACATAACTTGCATCTATCGCTTCAAAAGATTGCATTATGCTTAATGCATTTACATATTCTTTTTTCTCGATATGAGCGTTAAAATCACTCACAGCTTTATCAGCACACTTTTTTTGCATATCGTCGATTTCTGATACTTTGTCAGCAATAGGAGAAGTTTCTACAGATTCTTTGATAGAGCTTTCAACTGAATTTTTCAGCAACACACTTCGCCACAGAGCTTCAATCGAGTTTTCACCTAACAGGCTTTCTATTCGTTGTAGCTCCGTGTTAACAGCATCAGCCTCTGTATAATTAAGCGGGTGATATATGTTTTCAGGATTCGTACCTACGGAGGCACACCCTAAAGCAACCATCGCAATAGCAACACAAAGGCATACTGAACAAAATAATTTCATAAAGTTTACTTTTTCTCCAAAATATTAAGTTCATCAGCAAGGCGCAAAAGTTCGGTATCTCTATCGCTTTCAACAACCTCAGCATAATAATGAGTACCAATTTTTATAGCATTTATTCTATAATCTTTCATATCAAGAATAATACAAGTGCCTTGCTCATTTACATCATTAAGAGCGGTTAACACCTCTTTTGCATCTTCATCAGAACCTTTCTCACCTATCCAAAAGAAAGATGAGATATTATCATCTTTTACCACATTTCTTGCAACACTGCCACGCGAAAGTTTTACAGGAATTCCATCTTCTTTATCGATTTTTACAAGAATATGCCACGGCTCTAAATAAAACATCGTTTCGCTCAACTTCTTTTCGCCATTGTTTACGCTGTAATATCTCACATTCCACTTAGAATCACCATTTGTGTCCCAAGAAGCAATACGCCCACTATTAGGCAAATATTCTTCTATAAAGTCAGCATTGATATTGTTTCCGTCATTTATCTGCACACTCTTTAAATAGAAATGCGTTTGCTCACTCGGATAGCCAAAAAGGTTTCGCATAACTTGTCTTTCATCCTCTATTGCATAATAATCAGGATTCAGACTTTCTGAATAGCCATACAGCTCAGTTGTTTCATATACGCCATTTCCTGTGTTGTCCACAATACGAAAAATGGGCACACCATCTTTAAAATGCGTTCTCGCATATACTTTACTGTTATCATAATATGAAGCAAATTGAATCTTGCCATCATAGAGCATAAATACGATTTTCGCATTCTCACGCTCTGTAGACGGCTGTTCATAGCTAGACGATGAAGCTAAAAGGCTTTTGTTCGTCAAATCTTTTTCACCTTTCTTCACTGTTGGAATATAAAATTCTATATCATCAGCAGCAAATATTTCTGATTTTTCAACCTTCAATGGCTCCCACTTTAACATATCTGGAAGTACATTAAATTTGAGCGTCTTTGGAAACTCATCTTTATTTTTGACAGTTGCAGTAATGATAGACGGATACACGTCCCACTTCACTTCCAAAGATTCTCCGTCAATACTTGCATTTACAGGCGTGCCATAATCACAGTTTATCGTCCATAAATCAACACCAGTCTGATTTTTATCCCAGATAATTTTTGAAGGTCTGCCAAAAGCATATTTTATGCTAAAATCATCTATTCCATCTCCATCGTTATCATCTATAATTACGCCATTATAGTTAGCAAAGCGAGTTTGCAGCTCTTTTTTTGTATCTTCATCTGTTAACAATGGAATAAAATGCTCTATCGTATTTTTGTGCAATTCTGCAAATGACAAAAGATAATCTAAAGCGTCCATTTCGCCCATTAGCTCATTTTGCAATGCAGTCAAAGCATATAATTCGTGTCTTGCACCTTTGGAATTATACGTTCTCAATCTTCTCTTTCTTTCTTCCCCTCGAGAAAAGACTGCAATATAAAACTCTACATCATCAGACACATACTCTTCAAATCTGTCTTTGCTCCGAATAAAATAATCCGCAAGCCTTCTCACTTCATTCGGATAAGAAGGCGCATCTTGATACAATATATACTCAGTTTTGAAAAAGAGAAGAGGAAATCGAGCATCGGACGGATAGAACTTTGAAGCCTCATCAATTTTTGCCCGTGCATTCTTTAAGTCGGCAAGGTGATAATAACACTTAGCTCTAATATATTCTGCATCGGCAGATGTCAATGCAGGCACATTTGAAAGCAACTCCAAGGCCTCTTTTTCTTCGTGCGAATCACAAAGAGCATCTGCGTACAAAATGCGTGCATTATCCTTGTTATAATCAAACCAATTATTAAGCGTTACCGCTTGTGAGTTCGACTCAAGTACGCTTGCCCTTGTTTCTCCTAAAGCACTTTCTGCAACAGCTTTAAAATACCACAAATCAGAAATCCGCTCATCATATGACAGCCCCATTTGTGCATAAGACTCCGCAGCTCTCCATTCATGAGATTCCAAAGCAGAGCGTGCATTATTCATATATCGCAATGCAGTTTTTTGAGATTGTTCGGCAAATGCAACACTACAAAAAGAACATAATAAAAAAGCAGCTATCTTCACTTTTCAGCTCTCCCAATCTTTGACAATCCAATCAGATTTTCCCAACGCACAGCCAAAAATAGCTACTATCTTTTGCTCAACCGATTGCAACTCTTGAACGAGCGGAACTTTCCATTTTTCAGCTTCTTTTATCGCACAATTTGCAATTATCTTAGAAACATCTCGCATCGCTTTTTGAGCAGAAAGGATTTTGTCTAACGGTTGCACACTTCGTATTAAAAACGGATATGTCAAACCTTTTATACAAAATTCTTTTTCCCCGTTGTTTAGGCAAAACACAATACCATTTTCAGTCTTTTCTGTCTTTAGTTCACCTGTTGGAATACTTACAATTTCGTCTTTTTCCACTACCTTGATAAACACGCAATCATCGAAATTGTTTCTTATAATATCGGCACATAAAAAATTATTCCATATAAAGACTGTGATACCAGCAAACTCAATTTTATCATTTTTTACCGTATTTTCGCCAGTCCACTTACAAATGCTTTCTACTATTCTATACGGTACTCGGCAATTTGTTTTTACTTTATCAATGAGATAATACACCAATCGCCTTTTTATTGCATTTGGAGCAGAAATAAAGCTATTCTTATCAATAGAAGCATATTTATCCGTAGATTTTACACTTTGTAAATATTCATTAAAATAGCGGTCTATAAACACTGCATCATCATATTGTTTTTTCGCACCAGACAATACTGCATTGTCCCAGCCTGCAAACAAAGAAGAAAAGAGCGGCAATACAGATGCTCTTATTCGGTTTCTCAGCATACTTTCGTCAAAATTCGTTTTATCTGTACGCCAAGAAATATTTTGTGCTTTTAAATACTCTTCAATTTCGTTTCTTGATGTCTTCAAAAGGGGTCTAATATATTTTCCGCGAACACTTTTTATTCCTGCCCCCGAAAAATCTGAACTTCCTTGCAAAAAACGCATAAGTAACGTTTCTAATTGGTCATTTCTATTGTGCGCTGTACAAAAAAACGCACAATCATGCTTTTCTATAAATGCTTCAAATACCTCATAGCGCAAAAATCTCGCAGCTTCTTCTATACCGCCATTTCTTTTTTTTGCGCACTCTTCAACTCCACCTCTTGTAATCTCGTGGATTTCGCATAGTACGCCATTTTTCGCGCAATAATCAAACACATATTTTGAGTCCCCCACCGTTTCCAGCTCAGGTCTTATATTGTGATTAACCGAAATAACTTTTATATATTGTTTTTCGGCTATATGCATTACAGCCGTAAGCAATGCAATAGAATCAGCTCCTCCGGAAACTCCTAGCGCAATATTCTTTTTTATCGGAAATGCGACTCCACAATTTCCAAGTTCTCTTTCTATATTTTCTTCAAATCTTCTAACAAAATCCATCATTTTTATTAAACATAAAAAATCCCTGCACTAACTAGTCTTAAGTGCAGGGATTGATAATCACAATAGAAAAAAATTAGCGACCAGCAGAAACACTAATCAAAGATGCTTCTTTGTCCGTCAAGATTGTAACACTATCAGCAATGCCTAAATCTTTTACACGGAAAACATCACCAATTTTTACATCAGAAATATCAGCTTCAATGCGAGCTGGCATATCTTTTGGCAATGCCTTCAAAGTAACATCTGGCACATGACGAAGCATAAATCCACCCGCAAGAACACCTGCAGGAGTTCCTACATAATTTACCTTCATTCTTGCAACGATTGGCAAATCTCCGCTTACAACATGGAAATCTGCATGTAATTCTTTATCGCTCTTTATATCATATTCAGTATCCTGAATATAAGCCAAATTATCTTTGCCATCTACTTTCAAAGTAAGAAGAGTAGTTGGAGTAACAGTGCGCCAAACCTTTGAGAACTCAGCTGCATCTATATCAAGCATCGTGGCTTCGCCTTTTTCATTATACATAACAGCTGGCAGGCGACCTGCAACACGAAGTTTCTTAGAAACGCTCTTTCCAGATTCTGTTCTAGTCTTAGCGTTAATAACAATCTGATCCATAACAAAGAACTCCTTAAATCACTTCTATAACAGATTAAAACTGGGACGGCAGGATTCGAACCTGCGGAATGACGGCACCAAAAGCCGTTGT
>CALDID010000019.1 GCA_937901865.1 uncultured Treponema sp. | reverse complement strand
TGTCTGATTGTCTGATTGTCTGATTGTCTGATTGTCTGATTGTCTGATTGTCTGATTGTCTGAGTTCAATGAAATTTCTTGCGTTCCGTGAACATTTTTTGTACTTACAATTTCAGGAATTTGCTGAAGTATATTCGAGAACTTTCTTGCTCCAAACAGTTCTAACACAGCGTTGAACTCTTCTTTATTTCTATTCCAACCGTATCGCTGCTGTATAACAGAAGGATTTATCGGTTTTCCTTCTTCTCGCAAAACCGCAATTATCTTTTCTTTTATCTCTTCTTTAGTCATCTTGACTTCCTTACTATTCGGCAATGTAGAGAAAATATCTTTTTCTATTTTCGGACAATAACGCATACTTTACAATAGTTTATTTGTATAACACTAAGAGTGTTACTCACAGCTTTACATTTGGGGCACAAAAAAAGAGCACTGTAATGACACAATGCTCTTTTCATCTTCTATGATAGATTAGATATGATTACTATAACGAAGAAGCCTTATCTAACAGCTGCTGCTCGGTCTTAATCACGCTTTGAACATCGATAGGAGTTTCTTGCTCTACAAGTTCTTTTGTAATTTCGATAGACTTTCTGCCTTTTACGCTCGGCACTTCATACATAAAATCCATCATCATCTTTTCTATAATCGCACGAAGACCACGCGCTCCCATCTTTTGCTTTATTGCGATTTCAGCTATCTCTTCAATAGCCTCATCGGTAAAGTTCAAGTCAACATCATCAATAGCAAAACTGGCTTTGAACTGCTTTGTAATAGAGTTTTTCGGCTCTGTAAGAACCCTTTTCAAATCCTCTTTAGAAAGCTCTTTCAAAGCAACCGTAATCGGCATACGACCAATAAGCTCTGGAATAAGTCCAAACTTTACCAAATCGTCTGGAGTACACTGACTTAAAAGCTCTACTCTCTCCTCGTCGGTCATACTCGTAGAACTTGCTCCAAAACCGATAGAGGAAGACGCTACACGACGTTCAATAATCTTATCCAAGCCAACAAATGCACCGCCACAGATAAACAGAATATTCGTCGTGTCAATCTGCAACATTTCTTGATTCGGGTGCTTTCTGCCGCCTTGAGGAGGAACAGAAGCAAGAGTTCCCTCAATAATCTTCAAAAGAGCTTGCTGCACGCCCTCGCCCGAAACATCACGAGTAATACTGGTGTTTTCGCTCTTTCTGCCGATTTTATCGATTTCGTCTATAAAGATAATTCCACGCTCTGCCGCTGCAATATTGCCATCAGCCGCGTTAATTAACTTCAATAGAACATTCTCAACGTCTTCACCAACATAGCCCGCTTCTGTAAGCGTTGTAGCGTCTGCGATTGCAAAAGGAACTTTGAGCTTTTGCGCCAAAGTCTTAGCAAGCAATGTCTTTCCGCTTCCTGTAGGACCAATCAAGAGAATATTTGACTTCTCAATCTTGACATCATCGCCATTGACATTTCTATTCTCGCTAGACATACGCTTATAGTGATTATAAACAGCGACCGCAAGAGCCTTTTTCGCATTGTCTTGCCCGATTACATATTGGTCAAGATATGCCTTGAAATCCTTTGGTGTAGGCACTTCCTCTAGGTCTATCGCGTCTAAATCTGCAATAGATTCCCTCATAATATTGCGGCACACGTCTATACAGTTATTGCATATACAAACGCTTCCCGCAGGATTTGCTACAAGATGTCTTTTTTCATCTGCAGGCTTACCACAAAAAGAGCAAACTTGGACGCTATTTTGTCTTCCGAATGCCATTATTTTCTCCTCTGCATAATATGGTCAATGATTCCGTAATTCATAGCTTCTTCAGCAGACATATAGAAATCTCTTTCCATATCGTGAGCTACATCTTCCTCACTCTTATGTGTTGCAAGTGAGAAATAGCTAATACTCAATTTCTTAAGTCTAATAATCTCTTTTGCTTGAATTGCAATATCGCTTTCCTGACCTTGCGCACCGCCCCATGGCTGATGAATCATAACGCGGCTTGAAGGAAGTGCGTATCTCTTTCCCTGTGTTCCGCCCGCAAGCAAAATCGCTCCCATACTTGCAGCCTGTCCCATACAGATTGTCTGCACATCGCATTTTACATACTGCATAGTATCGTAAATTGCCAAACCTGCAGTAACAGAACCACCAGGAGAATTGATATACATGCTTATATCTTTCTCAGGATTTTCGCTTTCAAGATATAACAACTGTGCAACAACAAGGTCTGCCACTTCATCACGGATTTCGCCGTCTACAAAAATGATACGGTCTTTAAGAAGCCTTGAAAAAATATCATACTGTCTCTCGCCGTTTCCGCTGCGTTCAACAACCCATGGAATATTGGCATTCATTTGCTCTATCATTAGAATAAGTCCTCCTAAGACTCAATAGAATATTATACAAATTTACCATATAAAGATAAGAAACGAAATCGATTTTGTCAACTATTCTGCTAAAAGTTTGCTTTCATTTTCTGCACGATATTTGTTAGAAAAAATCTTTACGCTATTTTCTTTTAAGTATCCACCATTTGCAAGATACCATCTTTGCTCGTTTTCTATGCTAAGCCCGTCGATTTTTACTACATCGCCTTTTCTGCAATACCCCACAGCCTCCGATTCTGCGTCAGCCGAAGAGCGAAGAGGCACATAGGGTTCTATAACGACAGCCCATTTTATGCTAGGCGATAAGGATTCATAATCATTTTTATCTAAAACAATTTCAACATCTTTCTTAGAGCAAGACAACAAAGAGAAAGCAAAAAACAGGATAAAAAAAATACTTTTCATATCTTAGCACAAACCATTTTTCTTTGCATAAGATACGACATCAGGATAAATAAGCAAATCACTATCAACAAAATTAAGCCCACGAATAGAATCAAGAGAAGTCCACACATAGCCTGTATGCTCTGTCAAAACATACTTTTCTTTCTCCCCTGTGCGAGCAGGCTCAATTCTGTATGCATGCAAAATAAAATCAGTGCCAGAATGTACAAACTTTTTTTCAGTGATTAAATCAAAGACTTTTACTTTTGTACCAAACTCTTCTTCAAACTCTCTTTCTATCGCATTTTGATATGACTCGCCCTCTTCCACTTTGCCACCTGGAAATTCCCAACGGCCGCCCATCTGTCCTACAGGATTTCTGTGCGCAATAAGTACCTTTTTGTTGCAAAATGCAATGCAAGCGATAGAATGTTTTACCATAGATTTATCCTTAAAAAGTGCATAAAAATATTATCTTTTCACTTTCGCAAAAAGTTCTTTTGTCTTTCCGTATATTTCAACTTCTGCTTTTATGTATTCTATATTATTATCGGAGAAAGTTGTTCTAAGTACTAGCTTTTTGCCATCATAAAAATCCGCACAAATGCTAGTAGATATTTCATTTCTGTCTTTATCCATTGCGATTATATTTTCGCTCACATCATCTTTATTCGAAATGGCAGCAAAGGCTTCTAGTTTTGTGCTGACATAGATTTT
>CALDID010000018.1 GCA_937901865.1 uncultured Treponema sp. | reverse complement strand
TCATGATCTGAGGCAGCTTCTTTTCTATCTTCGGAGCCTTGAGACCCTCGGTGGGATTGCCTGTCAGCTTACCCTCCTTCTCAAGATAAGAATAAAAGGCTCTCATTGAGGCAATGGCACGCGAAACCGAGGCAGGTGCTGCCTTATGCTCTTCACTGTTTTCGATATAATCCCTGAGAATCTCTGAAGTGACCTTGGACGGATCGGCGATACCCTTTGTATTTAAATAGGTCGCCATCTTTTTTAAATCTCTTCTATAAGAAAGCTCTGTGTTCTTCGAAGTTTTTTTGATATTATGTAAATAACTTATGAACGCTTCGATACGGTCTTCCATATTCCAATTTTTCCCTCTCCCTAAGCAGTTAATCCCACATGGGGGCTAACCACTCACAACATTATAATGACTTAATTTGAGAAAAGCAAACCGATTTTCAAGGGAAAAATGGTATACAATCGCCACTTTTGATGAAAAATCACAACATGTTGTGACATGGTTCAAATTGCTGTCCGACATGTTGTGAAAAAAAAATTTTTTAATAATAATAAAAAATTTATATGTCCTTTATGCTCACCGCAGGAATATGCACGCCGAATTTCGACACATAATATTCACTCGTTCTGTTTTCGCAAAAGATATATCGGCTTTGCATAACGTACTCAGCAGAAATATCGTGGCTTTTGAACGACGAGAGATTAAATTCCGCCTCGACCATAAACATCTTGTGCTTAAACTTGTCGTATTCCCTCCAAATATATGAAGCGTATTCGCTCAAACTCCGCCCGCCGCGCTTTTCCGTCCGCTCCGCGTCTTCAAGGAAAATGCAGACGAGGTCGGGGAACTTTGTGCCGTTGTACAAAATCAAGCACGTTTTTTTATCCCCCGTAACGATTAAGCCGTTTTCGCCTCTTCTGTAATCGTTGATTTTCAATTTGCCGAAAAAGCTCTTTTCGATAAACTTCATTATAGTGTTGCTCTCTTCCCCGTTTATCGCCAATCTCCTCACCGCAGCAGAGGCGGGCTGTTTTGTAAAATCATTGTGCCGTCGAATAAGGGTTTCTTGATTTAGGTCAAAAGAAATATTCGGATTTAAGCTCGCGCTTTTTTCAAGGACGCTTTTGTCTGTAACGAGGTGTTCCGTCAAATCAATCATCGCTCCGTCGGCAAAAACGAGCGTGTTCCCCACAATCGTGAATTGATATTGCAGGCTTTCGGGCAGGCTCACTTGCGAGGTAATCAGAGCGCGAAACGTGTCTTTTTTGACGATGAGGACATCGGTCAGCGCGAAATTTTCGTTTATCCAGTTCGCTTTCAGCACAGGCTCGCCGTTTTTCATTTCAATGCCCTCGCTAAAGATAGCGTCAGTGCTAAAGTCGTAGCGGTTCGCCTTCGGGATAACGTAATACAAATTCGGCTGTTCAATCATCAGCGAATGCAAAAAGAGCTTGTAGCGCAGGTTTTTGAAGTTGTAATACGAAGGCTTCAGCACGTCAAACCAGTTTCCGCCGAGGTTGAAAATCGTGTAGCGGCTCAAAATCGCAATCGTTCCCGCCTGTCCTCTTCCGCTTGAAACAGCAGGGTTCGCCGAAAGTTCCCCCGTAATCGCGAGCCTTTTTTTCAGCAGAGAAAGCCAGCCGTTTTCCTTGTCGCTCACTTTCAGCCGCAGAGTCGCGTTTATCGGCTTGAGCGTGAAAAACACACACAGCGTGTGCAGCGTTTCTTCGTCGGGGATATTGTCGATGACGCAATAAGATGTGCCTGCCGTTTTGCCTTTGGAAAAAGAGATTTTCGCGCTTATGAGTTTTTTCATTGCGCTTTGCAAAATCGGCTCAAGCGTCTTTGTCAATTTGTTCATCTTGCCGTCTTGCATTGTCGCTGCGTCGAAAAGGAGGGAAAAGTTTCCTGCGTAGCCTGAGCGGAAAGAGGCGGAATCCTTGTATTCTTTCGCCAAATCGGGAAATGAGGAAAGAATATAATCGCACACCGTTGTATTGCTCAGCTCTTTTTTTCTGTTCCGCTGGTCCAACAGATACAAAAACGCCCTAAGAGATACATTATTCTGTTTAACCTTGAGTGAATACAACGGCTCTTGCATTGCCCCACTATAGCAAAAAAAAGCTCTTCTTGCAATTCATTGCACTCGGCGTTACAATTCTGCTATGACACTTACTGCAAACTTTTGGAAAAGATTTTTTATTATGCTGTTTGGGATTTTGTTTATGGGCTTTTTTCTGTCGTTTTTGCGCTGTTGCGGCTGGGGAACAGACCCCTGCACGTTCCAAAACGACTCTATTCGCCTCCGTCTCGGCATTAGCTTAGGAACGTGGCAGCTTATTTTGAACGCGGCGATGTTTGTTCTTGTGCTGTTGTTTAATCGCTCGCTTATCGGAGCGGGAACGGTGGCGAACTGGGTTTTAATCGGCTACAGCGCAGATTTTTTCAATGCGATTTGGGCGAAAACGATTCCCGACGCAGTGTTTTCTTCTCTCGATTATCTTCCCTTGAAAATCGCGATTTTCGCGCTTGCAATTATCGGAATGGCGGTGAGCGCGGCGGTGTATATGAATAGCGAAATGGGCTTAGCCCCGTACGATGCGCTGTGTGTTATCTTGAGCAAAAAGCTCTCAAAAATCCCGTTTTTCGTCGTGCGCATTTCGTGGGATATGACGGCGATTATCATCGGCATTATTTTCTCGCTCGGCTTCCGCGACTTCAAAGTTTCTCTTTTGGGCTCATTCATCATGGCGTTCGCCTTAGGTCCAATCATTCAAGCCATCGGCAAGATTATGCGCCCGCTGTTTTCAAATAAATAATTTTTTCTTTTATTCAACCGAACCGCCTTAGTACATTAAAGCAAGGCGGTTCTTTTTTCGGACGTGTTACCAAAGGTATGCTGTCATTATCGGGCTCGACCCGATAATCTTTTTCAAAATGCCGTATTAAAGATAGATTCCCGTGTCAAGCACGAGAATGACAAAAAGAAAAGCATACTTTCCGTAACACTGCCCTTTTTTCTATGCGATTTCGGAATCTAGGTCTTTTTCTATCGATTCAAAGATTTTATCGAGGGCGAGAACAAGCACAAACTTGCCGTTTTTCATTCCGACGCACTTTATAAACTCCTTTCGATTGCCTAATGCGCCGTAATTCGCATTGTCGCTCTTCGTTATCTCTAAAGGTCCGACAACATCAACATCATCTGCTACTAACGCTATCGTCAATATGCTTTGCTCGCCCTCTTGCTCCGTTTCCGTTACAATGATAGCCGCATCTTCAAGAGCCTTTTTCGCTTTGAAATTAAACAGCTCCCGAAAATCCACCACCGTAACCACAGAACCTCGAATATTCATCACCCCTTTTAAATACGAAGCAGCTTTTGGCACTCTCGTCAATGATGAAAACTTTAAGACTTCCCTCACTGAAGTTACAGGAATTGCAAAAATGCCATCACCTAAAGTGAACGTAAAATACATTTCTTCTGATAATTTTTTTTCTTCCATTTGACGACTCCTGTATTCAATAGTAAAATGTATTATAATAATAATTGCAATACGATTTTAATTATACTCTGGTTTATTGAAAAATTAAAGTTAGAATTGCAAGTAGGAGGAAAAAAGTGGCAGATAAGAAATGCGTAAAGTGGAACGGGAATGCTGGAATTGAAGAGGCAGCAAGTGCAAGGGAAGAACTGTTAGCGGCATTTGAAGAGGCGAAAGAAGTTGAGTTGGATATTTCGGAAGTTGACGATATTGATGTATCGGCTATTCAAATTATACTCGCATGCTTTAAAGAAGCAAAAAAGAGAAATATCCCGTTTTCTATCGCTGGCAAGATTCCTGATGCAATAGAAGAATTTTGTAGGTCTTGCGGCGTTTCGCTTTCGGAATTCAATAATGTGAACAAAATGAGTGAGGTAAAAAATGCTTGAACAGATGAATGCAGTCTTTCTTGAAGAAGCAACAGAACTGCTCGATAACCTAGAGGGACAGCTTCTTTCGCTTGAAGAAGACCCACAGAACTCTGAAACAATTAGCGCAGTCTTCCGAGCTATGCACACAATCAAAGGCTCTGCTGCTATGTTCGGCTTTGATGCGGTTTCTCATTTTACGCACGAAATCGAAAGCACGTTCGACTTGGTAAGAAATGGTGTCGTGCCTGTTACTCACGAACTCATCAACTTTACGCTTACCGCTCGCGACCACATCAGAGATTTACTTACTGCAAATCCTGTGCCGCCCGAAATGCAAGCGGAATCTGACAAAATTGTTTCTTCTTTTCAAAACTACGTCGCGCCATACAAAAATGGTAACTCTGCCGCTAGTGAAAAAGATTCTCAAAAAGACGCTGTTCCTGCAAAAAGCACGCAGACAACGCAAAGCGCAAATAAGCCTACGGGAAAAGAAACAACGTGGCGCATAATGTTCCGCCCGTCAGCAGATATTATGCGTAACGGAACACGCCCCGCACTCTTAATCAAAGAGCTTACAGAAATGGGAGT
Source organism: uncultured Treponema sp. (assembly GCA_937901865.1). Lineage (GTDB taxonomy): Bacteria > Spirochaetota > Spirochaetia > Treponematales > Treponemataceae > Treponema_D. The sequence continues at coordinate 13,699 of CALDID010000018.1, read as the reverse complement.
GGCGACAGTCGTTCCGTTTTATGAAAATCTGCCTGATTTGAGCGAAATGGACGCAGAGAAATGCTATTTCTCTTGGGACGTTATTTTAACTACTGACAAAACTGAAAACGATATACAAGATGTCTTTATTTTTCTTGACAATGACTCAAAGGTTACATTCGAGAAAATCGACATAGGCTCTTCTGCAAACAAGAAGATTGGCGAAATCCTTGTAGACCGACACGAAATAAACAGGGCGGAACTCGATAGCCTCATTGCGCAACAAAAGAAACTCGGTCAGCTTCTTGTTGAAAACACAGGCATTTCAAAGCAACAGATTCAAAGTGCTTTAGCCGAGCAAGAACACATTACAAAGATTATTTCAGAGGGCAGTAAGCCGCCTGTACAAACGCAGACTCCGCAGACAAATCAATCTATCCGCGTTTCAAGCGAAAAGCTCGACCAGCTCATTGATTTAGTAGGCGAAATGGTTACGTTCAACGCACGACTCGGTCAGCTTGCGCAAGATATGAAGCTTTCTCAGCTCACCAGTTTAAGCGAATTGAGTGAACGCCTTATTTTGAGTCTTCGCGATACTTCTATGGATATGCGAATGTTGCCTATTGGCACAATCTTCAGCCGATTTAAAAGACTTGTCAGAGACCTTGCTAATGAGCTTGGAAAGAATATAGAAATGGTTACGGAAGGTGCGGAGACAGAGCTTGATAAAACCGTTATCGAAAAGCTCAACGACCCGCTTGTGCATCTTATTCGTAACGCAGCCGACCACGGAGTTGAAACGCCAGATGTTCGCGTCGCTTCTGGCAAAAGTCCGCAAGGCACAATTACTCTTTCTGCAAAGCACGCAGGCGCATTTGTTTTAATCACGATTGCAGACGACGGCGCAGGAATTAACAGAGAAAGAGTAAAGCAAAAGGGTATTGAAAAAGGGCTTATAAAAGCAGATGACAAATTATCTGATTCAGAAATAGACGAGCTTATTTTCCGTCCAGGATTTTCTACAGCGGCAAAGGTATCTGATATTTCTGGGCGCGGTGTCGGTATGGACGTTGTAAAACGCAACATCACAACACTTGGCGGCACGATTGCAATAGAAAGCAATCCTGGAAAGGGAAGCGCATTTATATTAAAGATACCTTTGACGCTTGCGATTATCGAAGGTATGCTTGTTTCCATTGGAAAAAATAAATACGTCATACCGCTTACAAATGTAGATGAGTGTTTGGAGTATATGCCAGAAGACGATGATGAAAATGGTATGTGCTCACATATCACGGCACGCGGTCAATTCTTGCCGTGTATCAATATGCGAAACTACTTTGATGAAGAGGGAGAAGCTCCTAAAGAAGAACAAGTAGTTGTCGTCAATGACCAAAACTCAAAGATTGGCATTATTGTTGATAAGGTGATTGGCAATCATCAAACAGTTATAAAGCCGCTTGGCAAGCTCTATAAAAACATAGAGGGCTTATCAGGTGCAACAATATTAGGAGACGGCTCTGTTGCTCTTATATTTGATGTCTTTAAGCTATCTGCCGTCGTACATAGATTGGAGAATGAACGAATAAACAGATGAGCAGGTATCTTACTGGCATAAAACTAGAAGCTTCTCTTTCTCTTAGCGATGCGCAGTTCCATAAAATTGCAAGATTTATGGAGGAAAACGTTGGAATAAAGATGCCTGAATCAAAGAAATTGATGATTCAAGCTCGGCTTTCTAGCAGATTAAAGGCATTGCATTTTACCAACTTTAATCAATACATCGATTACGTCTTTGCAAATCACAAAGATGGACAAGAAGAGATGATATTGATGATAGATGCGCTTACAACAAACTTGACGCACTTTTTTAGAGAGAATACGCACTTTGAGTATCTGACAAACTCTGTTTTGCCAGAGTTTCACTCAAAAGGTATTCAAAAACTAGATATTTGGTCAGCAGGCTGTTCTTCTGGCGAAGAGCCGTATACGCTGTCTATCGTGATGAATGAGTTTTTAAGAGCGCACCCAAGACATTTTGCAGACTTCCGTATTCTTGCCACTGATATTTCTACAAAAGTGCTCACAAAAGCAATGAATGCAGTATATGCGATGTCTTCTGTCGACAAGCTCTCGTATGATATGAAAAAGAAATACTTTTTGCGCTCTTGCAACAGAGAAAAAGCATTGGTAAGAGTGAAAGAGGAAGTGAGAAACAGGGTAACGTTTCAACGGCTTAACTTTATGGACGCAAATTATTCTCAATGTGGTATGAAAAATATCATATTTTGCAGAAATGTGTTAATATATTTTGATAAACCAACACAAGAGGCTGTTGTGAGGAAACTCGTCAATCAACTAGTTCCAGGGGGATACTTGTTTTTAGGACATTCAGAAACGATATTCGGAATGAATCTTCCGCTCAAAAATATGGCACCCACTGTGTTTAGGAAAATATGATGATTGAGGTGTAAAGAAAATATGGCAATCAAAGTTTTAATCATTGATGATTCTGCGCTTGTCCGCCAAACGATGTCTGATGTTCTCAATCTTGACCCCGAAATCAAGGTAATTGCGACAGCGTCTGACCCAATCTTTGGTGTAAAAAAGATTCAGCAGGAACGCCCCGACGTTATCATTCTCGACATTGAAATGGCAAGAATGGACGGATTGACGTTTTTAAGGAAACTGAATGCGACAAGCGACCCGATTCCTGTTGTAGTGTGTTCGGCGGGAGTGGAAAAAGGCAGCGAAAATGCGGTGAAGGCATTAGAATATGGTGCATGCGATGTCATCGCAAAGCCTTCGCTCGGCACAAAGAAGTTCATTGAGGAATCAAGAACTATTATTGGAGATGCAGTAAAGGCAGCTTTTAAGAGCACAGGAAAGCTAAAGAGCCTTATTCCTTCTGCACTGACAGGAAAGAGGTCTCATAGCACAGCTCCAAGAGCAATAAGCACATTTGCAAGCAACACGCTGCAAAAGGCTGGCGAAAGATTTGCCGATAGAGTGCAGCCCAAGCTCACGGCAGATGTTATCCTTGAAGAGCCGAAAGAAGGAAATTTCACCGTATTAAAGACAGCCGAAAGGGTTGTTGTGGTAGGTGCTTCTACGGGGGGGACGGAGGCACTGAAGGATTTTCTGGAAATGCTCCCAGCGGATGCGCCTGGAATCGTCATCGTGCAGCACATGCCCAAGCACTTTACAGCCGCCTTTGCACAGCGTCTTGACGGGCTTTGCAAAATCCACGTGAAAGAAGCTGAAGACGGCGATGATGTAATACAAGGCAGGGCTTTAGTTGCTCCAGGAGATTTCCATACGCTTTTAAAGCGCGACGGCAACAGATATTACGTCGAAGTGAAATCAGGTCCGCTCGTTTCACGACACCGCCCAAGCGTCGATGTGCTTTTCCGCAGTGCAGCCCGATATGCTGGTCAAAATGCGGTCGGCATAATTATGACAGGCATGGGAGATGACGGCGCACACGGTATGAAAGAGATGCACGACACTGGGGCTTACACCATTGCGCAGGACGAAGCAACGTGTATTGTGTACGGAATGCCAGGAGAGGCGGTAAAGTTAGGCGGAGTTGACAAAATCGTGCCGCTTCCTGATATTGCACAAGCGATGCTGAGCGCAGTTCGACGATAAAATGCAGCTTTTAGCTGTTCTTGAGAATATATTTTTACAAAAGTGCCACTGGCACAGGAGATGTTTATTATGGCAGACAAGAAGATACTTGCAGTTGATGATTCGCTTTCTATCAGAAAGAGCTTGAGCTTTATTTTGGGACAAGAGGGATACGAAGTTGTAGAAGCAGAAGACGGCGTTGACGCACTTGAAAAGGCACAAGCCGATAAATTTTCTCTTATCATTACTGATATAAATATGCCTCGTATGGACGGCATAGAGCTCACAAAGCAAATACGACAGACTCAGGGCTACAAGTTCACTCCGATTATCGCTCTGACAACAGAGAATCAGCAAGAAAAAATGCAAGAGGGCAAGGCTGCAGGTGCGACTGGTTGGATTGTCAAGCCATTCACCGCCGAAAAGCTCTTAGCAGTCGTAAAGAAAATCATCGGATAAACCTTTAAGTTCGCTACTAGATGCTCGTAACGCCCATTACGAACGTCTAGTAACGCTCATTACTAAGCTCTCGTAGCGCCCATTACTAAGCTCTCGTAACGAGCGTTACTAAAGCCTAGTAGCACTCGTTACGAGAGTCTAGTAGCCTTAAAAAAGGAGTAATTAGGTATGAAAACACTAAAGGCAAAAATTATTTTAGCTTTTTCGGTACTGGCGATAGGGCTTGGCGCGCTTTTGTTCAATGTATCGATGATATTTTCGGATAAGGCGGTATCTTCTTCGACGCTGTCAAACTTCGAGATTATCGCCGAAAGCATTGCGCAATATGTCAACGCCAATTTCAACAACGAGATGGTTTTGGTCGAATCAATCGCGCGGCGCAAGACAATGAAAAATCCCGATATTTCGATGCTCGAAAAGGCTCAATCGACAATAGACGATGTGGACAAAGCGGACGGGCATCGTTATTTTGTTTTGGCGGACAAGAGAGGACAGGGCTTTAACAGCGAGGGGCAGAGCGTCAACATTGCAGACCGCGATTATTTCCAAAAGACATTGCAGGGCGAAAACGCGATGAGCGACCCGCTTTTAAGCAAATTGCAGGGCGTTACTTCTATGCTTTTTGCTGTTCCGATGAAAGACACAGAGGGCAACATTATCGGCGCGGTGTGCTTGAATCGCTCGACGGATTTTTTAAGCGGAATGTGCGGTGCGATTGTTATCGGCAAGACAGGACACCCCGTTATCATCTCGCGTTCGACAGGCGAAATCATGGGCGCAGCAGATGCGGAGTGGGTTGAAAAGCACCTAACGTTCGCAGACCTCGCGAGAAGCGACAAAGATTATTCGGATATGGCGGAAATCGCAAATGAAATGATTGCGGGAAAAACAGGGTCATCGACAATCAAGTTTACGGGGAATAGACAGTTTTTCGTTTCATATCGTCCGATTGAAGGCACGAATTTTGCAATGGCGGTGCTTGCAAACGTAAAGGACTTTCACAGTGCGCTTAATGCAATGGCAATTTCGCTTGCTGTGGTTACGCTGATTATTCTCGCGCTCGCTTCACTTTTCGCGCTATGGTTCGCAGGAAGCATTGCCAATCCAGTCAACATCATTACTGAAAGCCTTGAAGACATAGCCGACGGCGACCTCACACTAGAAAGCGTAAGCGAGGAAACGAGAGCGAAAATCTGTTCTCGCAAAGACGAAATCGGGCGTATGGGCACTGCGTTAACACACATGGTCAATTCGATTACGCACACGGTCAGAACGGTCAAATCGATTTCAGAGCAGGTAAAAGAGGGAAGCGACCAAATCAGTTCTTCAAGCCAGAGCGTTTCAGCAGGTGCAAGCGAACAGGCGGCAAGCACAGAAGAGATGAGCGCAACGATGGAAGAGATGGCAAGCAATATCAAGCAAAACGCCGCAAATGCTGCAAAGACAGGACACATCGCTCTCAAGACGGCTCAAGACAGCAATGCAGGAGGCAAGGCTGTGCAAGAGTCGCTTGAAGCGGTTAAAGAGATTTCAAGCAAAATCGGTATCATCGAAGACATTTCAAGCCAAACAAATCTGCTTGCTCTTAATGCGGCGATTGAAGCGGCAAGAGCAGGAGAGGCAGGCAAGGGATTTGCTGTTGTTGCAAGCGAAATCAGAAAACTTGCAGAGCGAAGTGCTGTGGCAGCAGGAGAAATCAGCACAATCAGCGCGAACACTCTCAAAGTGTCAGAACACGCAGGCGAGATGATTCAGAGCGTCGTTCCTGCCATTGAGCAGACAACGCAGCTCGTAGAAGACATCGCAGTCGCAAGTAAAGAGCAAGATAGCGGAGCGGAACAGATTAGCCTTGCTATCACACAGCTTGACACGGTAGTACAGCAAAACGCGAGTGCGGCTGAAGAAATGGCGGCAATGGCGGAGGAGCTTTCTGCGAACTCAGAAAAACTCGTGTCGGCTATCAGTGTGTTCCGCATCGATGAAACCGACTCTTCTCAAAGTGAAGAATATCATGCGCCCGTAGTTGCTCCAAAGCCGCAAATCAAAAGCACTGTGCAAAAAAGCGTAAAAAGCGTTGCGCCTAAAGCCGAAGAGCCTTCACGACCTGTTATGGAAGTAAAGCCGCAGCCTATTGTGAATACGGTTGAAACAGTAGAGGAAGTGCAAGCAGAAGAGGTGAGTATCCCGACAGAGAAAAAAAGCATTCCGCAGCCTTCTGCAAAGCCAGCTGCACAAACAGGTAAACCAACCATTCAATCGATGTTCGCTACAGCTATAAGCGATGCCGATTTTGAAGAATTTTAATGAAAAGGCAGGAAAAAGCGAATGGCTGACCAATTCTTGACTTTCAAAATTGGCACCTCAAAATATGCGGTGAGTGTATTCAAAGTGCTTGAAGTACTACCCTACACTGCACCGCAGGCTTTGCCGTGTCCAGACCCTCTGATTGCAGGAATTATTCGCTCAAGAGATAGGAATGTAGCAATCGTTCGCCTTAGAGAAAAGTTCGGGTTAGAGCCAAAACAAGCCGATTCAAACACTCATATCGTCGTCTTTGAAATATGCGATAACGGCACAAAAATGCTTTTTGGAGGCATTGTAGACAGCGTGCAAGAGGTTATTTCTATGGATTTATCAGAGGAAGAGCCTCCGCCTCCTATGGGGAACTCAATCGCATCTCGATTTGTGAGCGGAGTTGGTATGAGAAACGGAGAATACATCATCATATTAAATGCAGATTCGATTTTTTCATCAGATGAGCTTGAGACAATTTGCGATGCGGTTATTAAATCAAAAGAGGAGGAAAAAATATGAAACTGAAATTGAGCAATATCAAAATAGGAGCAAAGCTATACGCCTGTTTTGCATGCCTTTTTGTTGCACTTATCGTTGAGACAGCCATAATGCAGTTGCTCACAACAAAAGTTCGTAGCGAAAGCTCAAAAATTAGTGAGCAAATGCAAAAATATACTTATCTCCCTTCAGAATTAGCTTCTTTTAATAAAGAGTTACAAACAATTCTTTACGATTTAACGATTCTGCTTCCTCGTGGAAAAGTAAATAGCACACTAAAAGAAGACATTGCTTCTTTACAGGGAGCAGAAGAGGCTTTTGCGTCAGAAATAGACATTCTTGAACTGCCCGAAAACATACAACCTATTTGGAATTCTATAAAATCGCAGGGATATACAATCCGAAGCAAAAGAACAGCTTGGTTAGACGAGGCTTTTGAAATCGGAATTACAGACGAAGTTTTAGACGAGTTAGAATCAATTTCTCTGCTTGCCCGCACTTATGATTTTGATTTAGTCAAACTAAAAGACGAATGTTTAACCTTCGCAAAAGAAAACAATGAACAATTTGAAAAAGCAATAAAAGCAAAGCAGACGCTTGTCGCTCTTATCACTGTTATTGTCGCATTAGCTATTTCGGTGATTACTTACGTTATAATACACGGAATAAAATCACCGCTTGCTATACTAACAAAAGCTCTTAGCGATGCGGGAAAGGGAGATTTAACGCTTTCTTCTCTTTCTGACAAAGAAAACAACGCCATTTACAATACAACACGAGGCGATGAAATTGGCATAATGAGCCGTTCATTTAGCAATATGGTAAAAACATTTACAGAAACACTGCACACCGTAGCAAATGCTTCTAATCAGATGAAGCAAGGCTGTGAGCAAATAAGTGCGACAAGTCAAAGCGTTTCTGCAGGTGCAAGTGAGCAGGCGGCAAGCACAGAAGAGATGAGCGCAACAATGGAAGAGATGGCAAGCAACATAAAGCAAAATGCCGAAAATGCTATGAAAACAGGCAAAATAGCAGAAAAAACAAGCAGTGAAACAAAAACTGGAAGCGAAGCGGTAAATAATGCAATGATTGCTATCAAAGAAATCGCTGAAAAAGTCACGATTATTGGAGATATTGCAAGCCAAACTAATCTTTTAGCTCTAAATGCCGCCATAGAAGCCGCAAGAGCAGGAGAGGCAGGAAAGGGCTTTGCTGTTGTTGCAGGAGAAGTTAGAAAATTAGCCGAGAGAAGTGCTGCCGCAGCAGGAGAAATCACAGAGCTTTCGACAAAGACAATCGGCATGGCAGAAAAGGCAAATAATGTTATTAGCGACATTGTGCCGAGTATTGCCGAAACAGCCGAGCTTGTTGATGAAATCGCTCATGCGAGCAAGGAACAAGACAGCGGAGCAGAGCAAGTAAGCCTTGCAATCACGCAGCTAGACACCGTAGTGCAGCAGAATGCAAGTGCCGCAGAACAGATGGCAGCAATGGCACAAGAGCTATCGAATAATGCAAAAGAGCTTGTAAATGCTGTTGATTTCTTTCACCTTGCAAATGAGTGAAAAAACAGGAGGAATTAAATGACAAAACAATATCTTACCTTTTCGCTAGATTCTAGGCTGTATGCAATAGATGTTTTTAAGGTGCAAGAAGTCTTGACGTATGTAGAACCGACAAAACTACCCTGCACAGCTCCATATATTGAAGGCTTAATCAATTCTCGCAATCAAGGCATTACTGTCGTTAATTTTCGGAAAAAGTTTGCCTTGCCCGAAACGCCCCTAACAAAGTTCACTCGCATTATCGTAATCGAGCTTGAAACCTTATTCGGAGCAGTTGCTGACAGTGTAAATGAAGTCATTGAAATAGAAGACGACGCTATAGACTGTCCACCAAAGTTTGGCAACGCAATCTCAACGGAATTTATCCGCGGAATATTCAAAAAAGACAATAGTTTTATTTCTATACTTGATATAGAAAAAGTTTTTGCAGAAGATAATATTAGCACGATACCGTCAGAAGTATCGGAATAGTGATAATAGTTGTCATTGCATTTCTGAGATTTTGCCTTTATAATTAAAGTATATTGTTTTGGAGGATTTTTCGATGGAAAAGTTTGACATGAACAGCTTCAACCTTAATGGAAAGGTAGCTTGGGTAACAGGTGCTTCTTATGGTATCGGTTTTGCTATTGCTTCAGCGTATGCAGCAGCAGGAGCAAAAATTGTATTTAACGACTTGAACGAAGAAAAGCTCGCTTCTGGTCTTGCAGCTTACAAGGAAGCAGGCATTGACGCACATGGCTACGTTTGCAATGTTACTGACGAAGCACAGGTTCAGGAAACCGTAAAGAAGATTGAAGCAGAAGTCGGCGTGATAGATATCCTCGTAAACAACGCAGGTATCATCAAGAGAATTCCTATGACAGAGATGAGTGCAGCTGATTTCCGCGCAGTTATCGATGTTGATTTGAACGCACCATTCATCGTTTCAAAGGCTGTTATTCCTGGAATGATTAAGAAGGGACACGGAAAAATTATCAATATCTGTTCTATGATGAGCGAACTTGGACGCGAAACAGTATCTGCATATGCTGCTGCAAAGGGTGGCTTGAAGATGCTCACTCGCAACATTTGTGCAGAATACGGCGCACAGAACATTCAGTGCAACGGCATTGGACCTGGATACATCGCTACTCCTCAGACTGCACCTCTTCGCGAGAAGCAGGCAGACGGTAGCCGACACCCATTCGATGAGTTTATCTGTAGCCGCACTCCAGCAGGAAGATGGCTTTGCCCAGAAGAACTCCGCGGTCCTGCAGTATTCTTAGCTTCAGACGCTTCTAATGCAGTAAACGGACACATCTTGTATGTAGACGGCGGTATCTTAGCATACATCGGCAAGCAGCCTTCTTAACAGCCATAGGCTGTCTTGTAAAAGATACAGATTGATTTGTATAAAAGCAAAGACGGCTTAAAGCAAAACGCTCTCAAATGCGAGGGCGTTTTTTATTTTTACTCCTGCGGCACAAACTCATTTATGCTGTATAGCTACGCTTATCTTACCGTCTGTAACGTGTACATCTTACCGACGGTAATGTGTACAGCTTACCGATGGTAATGTGTACAGCTTACAGGCAGTAAGATTAACACCTTACCGATGGTAAGATGTACACATTCTTTTCAACAGAAAAATACTGCTGTATCTATTGCATATCCACTTTGAAAATCTTATAGTTATATAGAATATTTTTCGCATAATCTTAACTTATACGAGGTTTTTTATGGCAGATACAGATAAAACAGAGGGCAAGCTCCTTTTCGACATTGCAGGCGGTCGCTTTTGGATTGCGGTGGACGGCGTGCCTGATATTCAGCTCGGCTTTGGCGACACGTTTGAAGTCAAGGACGGAGAGGGAAATTGGATTGAAACAGGCATCGAAATTACTAGCGACGCAAAAGGCAATTTGCTTTTTAAGCTCAAAAATACAAACTATGCAGGTATTTTAGACGACCTTGAAGTTCGCAAATAACACACCCGAAAGGTGTTTTGTACAAGCCATAGGGTGTTTTATAATGAAACAGGCTATTTTATACTATGTGGCTTGACATTATGCACACTTAGTGATACGTTTTATCAAGTAACAAGGGAGTAGCTTGCATTCCGTTCATTTTGGAGTGTAACATAATTTCGTCATCACGAGAAATTGGTTTTGTTAAATCACTTTCTCCGGAATATGTTGTAAAAAGCGAGACTTTTACTGCAAATTTATGTGTTTGCAGAAAAAGTCTCTTTTTTTTTGCGAACACTAAAAAGGAGCTTATATGCTTTTATTTAATGTGGCGTTGTTGATTGTTGGGTTCGTGGCTTTGGTAAAGGGCGCGGATTTCTTTGTAGACGGAAGCTCTGCGCTTGCAAAGATTTTCAAAGTTTCAGGCGTAATCATTGGTCTAACTGTTGTTTCGATGGGAACAAGTTTGCCTGAATTGGCAGTCAGTACTTCGGCGGCTATTGCAGGCTCTAACGAAATCGCTTTAAGCAATGTCGTCGGCTCTAACATCTTCAATTTGCTTGTCGTTCTGGGAGTCTGCGCCGTCATTCACCGTGTACCTGTTGACAGTGTCATCATCAAACGAGATTTCCCGATTTCGATTCTCATCGCGCTCGTTGTTTTCTGCGTAACTGGCTTACCTGCGATTATTCAAGGAAAATTACCTGCACTCACGATGGCAGACAATGCGGGCATGGTATACAGAGCTTTGGGAATATCTCTTTTGGTGATGTTCGTTTGCTATATTGCATACTTAATTTATGACGCAAAAAAGCACCCGAGTGAAGAAGAGGCTATAAAATCAATGCCGCTTTTCAAATGCGTTCTTTTAATCATTATCGGGGTTGCTTTAATCATCGCAGGTGGGCAGGCTGTTGTTGAAAGCGCAAAGTTCATTGCTAAAACATTCGGAATGACAGAAACTCTCATCGGCTTAACAGTCGTCGCACTCGGCACAAGCCTTCCAGAACTTGTAACGTCTATCGTTGCGGCTCGAAAAGGCGAGGTAGAAATGGCAGTTGGAAACGTCGTCGGCTCAAATATCTTCAATATTCTCTTTATCTTAGGCGTGTCTACTTCTATTCACCCTATCGCCGTAAACACCGCAAGTGTATATGATATGATGATTTTAATTGCTGTAAGCCTTATGACATGGGGCTTTGCGATTAAAGGAAAAAGCATCGGCAGACTCGGAGGCGCAATTATGTTGCTGTGTTATATTGCGTCAACCACTTTTGCAATTTTGCGTTAAGTGATATACTCTAAAAAGATTTTTATCTTAACTTTAGGAGGAAGCTATGAAAAAGCTTTCTAAATTTACAATCGTAGCGGCAAGTATTGCGCTGTTCTTCGCAAGCTGTGCAAGCTCTCCGAAAGAAAGTGCAAAAGCTCCGCGCGACCCAAATGCAGAGTACAAGCTCGTTGTTCTTCACACAAACGACCATCACGGTGCAGTTTTGGCAAAGGACGGAAAGAACGGACTTGCAGAGCGTGCGACGTATATCAAGCAGCAGAGAGAAGAAGCTAAAAACGCTGGCAAAGATTTCTTGCTCTTAGACGCAGGAGATGTGAACACAGGTTCTGCTATTTCTAATATGTCTGCGGCAGAAGCTGACATTATGGCTTACAATGCTATCGGTTATGATGCGGTAACATTCGGTAACCACGAGTTCGACGGTACTCAAGAAAAAATCTTGAAGCAGATTGAAATCTCAAAGTTCCCGTGGCTTTCTGCCAACATCAAGACAGCAAAGGGATACCTTGGAAAACCGTATATCACAAAGGAATTTACTGGCTACAAAGTTGGTATTTTCGGTTTGACAACACTTCGCACACTCGTTATAGCAAGCCCAGACAAGAGCTTGACTTTCACAGACGAGATTGAAACAGCAAAAGAAATGGTTGCAACGCTCCGCAATAAAGAGAAATGCGACATCGTTATTTTGGTTGGACACTTGGGCGATGTAGAGGAAGTTCCTACACACGAAACTTCTTTGAAGATTGCAGAAGCGGTTGACGGCATTGACCTTATCATTGACGGACACTCACATTCATATTTTGCAGAGCCGAAAGTTGTAAATAACACTCAGATTGTTTCTTCAGAACAGTGGGGACACTATGTAGGAACAGCAGAGCTTACGATTAAAAACGGCAAACTTGAAAACTTCGCTTGGCACCCAGAGGAGATTACTACAGAAAAGTTTGCTCCAGATGCAGAAATCGCTTCTATTTTGCAGCCGTATGTAGACAAAGCTAATGCTTCTCTTAAAGACATTGTTTTAAAGACAACAGCTCCGTTTGAGTTCGGCGCACGCCTTACACGCTTCCAAGAAATGCCTTCAGGAGATTTCCTCACAGACGCAATGGTGTGGTATCTTGCAAAGACTGGCATTGAAGTTGACGGTGCTATCACAAACGGCGGCGGAATCCGTGCAGCTTTGCCAGAGGGAGATGTTTCAAAAGAAGCTATTGTAACAATGCTTCCGTTTGAGAACTATGTATACGTTGTAACTCTCAAGGGTAGCGACGTAAAAGATTTGTTCAACTTCATCGGCTCTATCAAGCAGGGAGCAGGTGCTTTTGCACAGGTATCAAAGTCTATCAAGTACACGCTTACTTATGATGCAGACGGCAACGGAGCAATCAGCGATGTTACGATAAACGGAGAGCCAATCGACGAAAACAAGACATATCGATTTGCATGCAACGATTACAACGCAAAGGGCGGCGACGGCTACGAGGTGCTGCTCAACGCGGTTGACAAGTTCAACACGGCCATGCTCATCAGCAACATGGTGATTGACTATGCCGCATCCTTGGGTGAGCCGGTTTCTCCCGAGACCGACGGCCGCATCACCGTCATCGGCGGCACGCTGATGAGCGGCGGTGAAGGCCACCAGCTGAAGACGCTGGTCGGCGTGTTGCTGCTGGGCGTATTGAGCAATATCCTGAACCTGACCAAGGTCAGCCCTTACCTGCAGTACGTCGTCAAGGGCGCGATCATCATTTTCGCCGTTGCCTCCGACACCTTCCGCCGCGTGAAGGCCGTCTGATTCCCCCGATGCTCATCCTCTTCCAAAGAGGTTTCGAGTAAATACAACAAAAAGAGAGGAAAACTAAACATGAAGAAACTTCTGTGCACCCTGCTCGTTCTGGCCATGGCTCTGACCATGACCGTCGCCTTCGCCGAAGAGTGGTCCTACGACACTCCGATGAAAGTCGCCTTCTCCCAGAACAAGCTGTCCGTCGCGTTCCGCGTCGCCGGCGTTGATCATCTCGATGGCG
>CALDID010000017.1 GCA_937901865.1 uncultured Treponema sp. | reverse complement strand
ATGGGCGGATGGTGCGGATGTTGTCGTGGGTCTTCTCATACATCAACTTTGCTTTTTCGACGAGCGGTGCAATTTGAGCCAATGCCACATTTTCGATTTTTATAATGCGCATATCAAAGCGACCTTCACTTGATTTCAATAATGAATCATCAATTTTTGCAGCCCAAAAGTCTTTTCCACACGCCTCTACTCTCTTCATTGCCGAATTATCGCCCGTCGTAACCGCACGCCACAGCTCTTCAATCCCAATACCAGCCGCAGACACCACCGCAGGCTCTGACAAATATATCTTTTCGGTTTTCTCAGTCTTCTCAACCTTTTCTATTGTGTGAGCATTCATATCTAAAGTATACCATACTCAAGCATAAAGAAAAAGCCATAAAAAGCATTTTAAAGCAGTTGATTTACAAGAGAGACAAATTTTTGCGGACAGACAAACTTCGTTTCTTTTGTCGCAATTTCTACAGCCATTTGAGTGCTTTCGGCTTTTGTGCATAGTTCATTTGTATCAGCATTATAAATCTCATAGGCAATTCTGATGCAGTTTTCGTATTCGGTCAATCCTGCAACAACTTTTACTTTATCGCCAAATGTAAGCGAATGAAGGTATTTCACTTTTATATCAACAACAGGGAACATATACCCCGCCTTTTCCATTTCATGATACCCAAAGCCGATTTTATTCAAAAGCGCACAGCGACCTTTTTCCATATAATTAACATAGTTTCCGTGATAGACAACACGCATTGAATCTACATCATAAAATTCCACAGGAAACACTATTTCTTCACATATCTTTGCATTTCTCATATTTTTCCACCCCCATATTTAGCCAAAACAGCCTGCCTCTTGCCACAGGTATTTTACAAAACAGGCTGCGCCTGCCAGAAGTCAAAGAAGTTGTACCATTGATATGGATAGAGCTGACACAAGGCTTCTAAATTCTTGATATAGCTGTTTGCACTTTCTATAATGCGCTCTTCCCTCTCTTTGCGAGAGCAATCAAAAGAAACAGTGTTCTTTTTTACATACATATTATAATTGCTTTTTAGTGAAAAATCTTTTTCTCGCAAACCGTTCACAAAGTATGTCGGAACATTCAACAGCGATAACAGCAAAAAAACTCCATACGGCAATTCTGCGCGCTGCCCCAAAAACTCAATCGCAACGTTCCGCTTTGTATGCGCACTCACTCTGTCCCCTGCAATTACGACGACTTCGCCATGCTCAAGCCGCTCTTGCAGCGTGAATATCGTTTCCATTCCAATATCGTCAGAACTAATGATGTGAAACGCACTGTCGGAATTGATGTGCATTAAAAGCGCATTAAACCCAGCCGAAATATGAGCATCGCTAATCGTCGTTATGCTCATTTTTCGCTGAGTACCGCTTTCGCCTGCACTCGCTAAAGCCTTTAGCATTTGCGCATTACCGAGATGTGAAATAACAATAACAGTTCCTTTTCCCTCGTCAATGTTTCTAACCAAATCCGCCACATCGTCATCTTGCCATTTCACATTTTTGAAACTCAACTTTTTCGCCCAAGCCTGCGTATCTTCCACCAAATTCAGCGCAAAAGAAATTATATGTTTTAGCGTTGAAAAATGCTTTTTTGTATGAGAAAACTCAGAAAGCCGAGAAAAATAAGCTCGCGACACACGGCGGACTCTTTTAGAGAAAATCCAATAAAAAAAGCCTATCGGGAACGCCAATAGCCGCATTATCATCACAGGAAAACAGCGAAGCACAAACAGCATAAGCGCGTAACCGATACGGTTGTTTTGCTTTACCTCATACCAATTTTTTGCCTCAGCCATTTTTCTTTTCCGTAAGCAATCTGAACAAAAACAGCGGACTTCGGATAATCATACCGCAACACAGCTTTGTAAACACCCAAGAAATGCGCACATTGTCGCGAAAAGCACGAAAATTAGAAATGCCGTCAGAAGGATACGTTACGCGAACACCATAGAACTCGAACGGTACGCCGCGCCAAATAAGGCGAATTAGTATTTCAATGTCGAAGCCCATTCTTGAATCGACATTGTGCTTTTGATAAAAATAATAAAATTCATCAAGAAATTATAAAATTTTGGAAATCAAAAAAACAAATGCAGATGATATAGAAACGTTGATTGATATCCGTCTTGAAATGCTTAGAGTTGTGAATAATTTGCCTAAAGATGCAGAATTTGACAAAGTTCTTGTGGATTGCTCCCGCGAATATTTTCTTAAAGGAAATCAGACTACAGTTATTGCTATTGACGGAGGAAAAGCAATTGGTTGTGCATCTCTCAGTTACATACACTTAATGCCAACATATGACCATCCAACGGGAAAACGCGCACATCTTATGAATGTCTACACAAACAAAGATTACCGCAGGCAGGGAATTGGTAAAAAAATGGTTGAACTGCTGATAGACGAAGCAAAATCAAAAGGGTGCACGGAAATAAGTTTAGATGCTACGGAGCAAGG
>CALDID010000016.1 GCA_937901865.1 uncultured Treponema sp. | reverse complement strand
TCTCCTTGTAATGTTTAAAGGTCTCTCCTAGCTTGGAGAGAGTCTTGTGCAAAGTAGACGGAGAGGGTTTTGTATGACAGATTTTTTAGCCTAGTTGCAACGATATAACAAAACTTGTTATACTTTTATGATGAAGATAATCGTAAAAAAAGAGGTTATTATGAGTAACAAGAAAATACTTGTTTTCGTCTTGCTGTTTATAGCGCAAATCAATGTGCTCTGTGCAAAAACGGGGGTACTTTCTGGAGCAAAAGGAAAGCTACGACAGATAAGCACTGTGTATTTTGATATTATCTATCCGCCTAGCTGCGAGGCTTCGGCTAAAAAACTTGCTTTGAATGCAGACGATATGTATCTTGAAATCTGCTCCGTGCTGAAAACCGAAAGCTATCAGCGATTTCCCGTTACGCTCACGAATCAAGTAGAAAGCCTCAATGCGTACTTTACGAGCTACCCGAATAATCGCATTGTGCTTTACGACACTCCGAGCGATGAAAATCTTGATATGTTCGGCGATACGCTGTTATCGGTGTTTTATCACGAATTAACGCACGCCGTTACTCTCAATATAAAAAGCCCGACGTTCCGCATTTTGTCTACATTGTTTACGCAAGTTCTCACTCCTGCAAACTTGACGCTTACGTCATTTTGGACTGAGGGCGCGGCTGTTTTGATGGAAAGCCGAAAAGGAGAAGGCAGATTAAATGACCCGTTTGCGCTTCTTTTGGCGTATGAGGCAAAGGCGGAAGGGAAAAAGATTTCGTGGCGAGATGTTACAGGCGCGCGAGATACATTCCCTGGCGGAAACGATGCGTATATTTTCGGCGCGATGTTTTCGCAATATCTGGTAGACAAATATGGAGAGGAAAAGTATGCGGAGTTTTGGCGAAATGCAGGAAGCAAACTGCCGATTTCGTTTGTCGCTGGCATTTTTGAAGACACATACGGGCAGCTTATCACTACAGAATGGAATCTTTTTCTTGAAACGCTAGAAACTGCTTCTAAAAATCCTGATACGACCTCTTCTCGCTTTGAGGCGGATACATATCGCGGAAAAATGCGATTGACGGCGATGGATAGTGTGGGCAATACGCTTGTGTATGCTGATTCCTCTCGTTCGGCGGTGTTTATTTCGCACTTTGACGGGGAAAAGTATAGCAAAGCAAAGAAGTTGCTTTCGATAAGAGCGGTGCAGAGCTTGCATATTTCCTCTGACGAAAAAACGCTTTTTATCGAGCATTACACGACGCGAAGCAATACAAAATGTGAAACTGTTGCTTTTGATTTAGAGAAAAAGCGCGTCATTTCTACTGCTCTTTACGGTGTTGACGGCAAGAAAAGAGAGGGCGACGAACAGATATTTTGTGAGCAAAATGAGGTTTTCTTTGCTGGCGAAATGGTCAAGCCGATGATTGTGAAGCGCGATATGCACTGGGCGATTCGCTTAGAGGGCGAAGACGGATATTCTGCGGATTTTTCATTATCGCGCGATGTGATAATACACGATTTGCATATAGCCTCTGCAAGCGAAGACAAACTAGAGCTTCTCTTTTCTTTTGTGCCGATTGGAAAAGAAAAAGTTTTTCCTCGTGCAGCTCTTGCGACAATTAGTATCGGAGATGACGGCGCATTTATCGCAAGTGCAAAAGCTATGAGCGAAGATTTCATAGGCGGAGTGCAGAATGTTTGCCCGACCGCGCTTTACACGAGCGAGACTCCACTTATTTTCTATAAAACCTCATTCTATGAAAAAAGTGCAATCTATATGCTTGATTTCTCAAAAGTAGCAACAGAAGAGATTTCTCTTTCTGCAGCCACGCCAGAAGAAGACAATAAGGCGAATGAATTGCTATCTGAATTAGCGAGTGCAGAAAAGAAAAACGAAGAAGGTGAGAATATTGAGTATATTGAGAATATTGAGAAAAATTACAATTTTATATTGCCGTATTTCAAGAATCACGCAATATTGCCGTCAGCAACGCTTGTTGCCTATAATCGAAAGCTCGAAGTTGATGAAGATGTATCTTCGTTTTTGGGGCTGTCGTATATAAGCGCGAACGAATGGGGCGGAAACATCTTTTTGCTTTCAGGGGGATACGACTTTGAGGCAGGAATAGGCGGCGGCATAATGCAGATGAATGGCGGAAACGACGCTATAAAATACAGCATTGCCTCGTCGATTCTTGCAAGAAATGGCGCATTTATGCAGACTGCGGAGAGCGCAGAACTTGCGGTATTGCTGTTTTCTCGCTTCATAAGCTCGGTATCTACAGGAGTGAAAGCGGCGTATCTGTACGGAGGCGATAGAGAAAGCGAGATAAACTATACATCGCATTATACAGAGGGGATTTTGTACGCAACATATACGAATGTGCATAAAGTCGGCTCTCCGTACGAGATGAACGCAGGTTTTTCGTTCACGCCGTTTTTACGAAGCGAATATTTTTATACAGATGATTATGAAGACTTGGACATTGAAGCAAAAGCAAAATACATAAATGCAGGAGCAACGCTTGCGATACGAGTGCCGTTTATTGCGCCTCTTTCTTTGTCTGCGACGTTCTTCCCTTCATCAGAATATTTCGCCTCTGGAGAAGCAAAGGTGTATCTTGCTTGTTTTGAAGTGCAAAAGGGAATCCCTGCTATTTCTATTTTTGTTAATCGCGTTGTTCTTTCAGCTTCATATTCGGCAAAGATAAAATACATCGCTGATGAGCTTTTCGATATACAAAGAAGCGACGAGATTGTAAAAGAAGTTACTATAGATGATTATAGAGATACGGTTTCAGCAACGCTGTCGCTTGAGATTACACCGAACACGGGGGCATTGACCGCAGCGCAAATGTCGCTTGATGTATCGTATTTTTACCGCCCTCATCACGACGAAGACAAAAAAGCCTCTGGTGTGCGCTTTGGTTTGAAATCAACGCTATAGAAGAATAGGGGCGAAGTATAGAATGACTGACGAGCTAAAGAAAAGAATAATGCTATTGGCGCAAAAATACGAGGTAAACGAGTTCTTAAACGACGACCCGTCGCGTTTTATGCATCGATACAGCGCAGTTGTGGATAAAGAAGTCGTAGCTTTTCTTGCCGCAAACCTAGCTTTTGGCAACAGAAAGCAGATACTTTCTCACATTGAGATTATTTTATCTTGCATAACTGATTCAAATCTTTCTCCTCGTGAATGGATTTTGTCAGAAAGATATAAATCATTTTGCGAAAACGACTTGCATAAGACATTTTACCGAATGTACACCTATCAAGATTTGCTCTTGTTTTTTGACGCAATAAGGGCTATCTTGCATGAAAGCGAAACGCTTGGAAGCTATTTTAGACAGAAATGGCTTACATCTCAAAATAAAAACGAACCGTATCTTCATCAGCTTGTTGCAAAATCGTTCCCAAAAGAATGTGCGCTCATCTCTCACTGTAAAAGCGGCGCGGCAAAAAAGCTGAATATGCTGCTTCGCTGGCTTGTCAGAGATAATTCGCCTGTCGATTTGGGGCTATGGAAGTGGTACGACAAGAAAAAGCTGCTTATTCCGCTTGATACGCACGTTATGAGCGTTGCGCACAGTTGGGGACTGATAAAGAGCAAGGGAGCTAACCTAAAAACAGCGATTGAATTGACCGATAAAATGAGAAATGTTTTTCCCGATGACCCTGTAAAAGCCGATTTCGCGCTCTTTGGGTTAGGAGTGAATACAAGGAGTCAAGATGAATAGTATTGTAAAACTGTTGGACAACATTGACAGCGTGATGTATTATCCGATTCTGATTATCGTGATGGCGATTGCGGGCGTGTATTTCACCGTGCGAACACGCGGTGTGCAGCTGCGGCTGTTCGGCGAGGCATTGCGCGTAATCCGCGAAAAACCAGACGATAAAAATCACGTTTCTTCGCTTCAAGCAATGCTCGTTTCCACAGCCTCCCGCGTGGGCACGGGAAACATTGTCGGCGTTTCTACCGCGATTTGCTTGGGCGGCGCAGGGGCTGTGTTTTGGATGTGGGTGATGTGCATTGTGGCGACAAGCTCGGCGTTCATCGAAAGCACCCTCGCACAAATCTACAAGCGCAAAAACTCAGACGGCTCGTCTTACGGTGGACCTGCGTACTACATCGAAAAAGCCTTACACACCCCGTGGCTTTCTGCCGTCTTCTGCGTGTTCCTCATCGCGACGTATGCAGTCGGCTTCAATATGCTTGCGTCCTACAATTTGCAGTCCACTTTTGCCGCATATTCCTTCTACGATGCGAAAACCACGCCACTCATCATTGGCTTTATCCTTGCGCTCCTCGTGGGCTACTGCGTAGTTGGCGGCGGCAAGCGAATCGTAAAGTTCACGGGCGTTATCGTGCCAGTGATGGGCGTGTCATACGTTCTTGTGTCGCTTATCGTGATAATTGCGCACATAAAACTCGTGCCTGCGATGTTCTCGCTGATTTTCTCCGACGCATTCAATTTCCGCGCAATCGCGTCGGGAGTGGCTGGCTCTTGCATGGTCTACGGCATCAAGCGAGGGCTTTACTCTAACGAAGCGGGCGTTGGTTCTGCTCCGAATGCCTCTGCAAGCGCGAACGTGTCGCACCCCGTCAGTCAAGGCTTGGTGCAAATGCTTTCGGTGTACATCGACACAATTTTGCTTTGTACGGCGACGGCATTGATGTGCCTTGCAAGCGGCGTGGAGCGAAGTGCGGCGGTCAGCGGTGCGCCGTATGTGCAGAACGCGATTTCTACGGTGTTCGGCGCGGCAGGTCCTGTGTATATCACGGTGACGATGGTGCTTTTTGCGTTCACGACGCTCATCGGAAACCTGTATTATGTGGACAATGCGCTGATTTATCTGCACGGCAAAAAAGAGCCGTCGAAAGCCTTTATGCGCGTCTTTCACGCATTCTGTGCGCTCGTGGTTTTGGCAGGTGCGATGATTCCGATGGACGCAGCATGGGCGGTGGCGGATATTTTGATGGGCGGAATGACGTTTATCAATCTTCCTGTGTGCGTTGTTTTGGGCAATGTGGCAATAAAGACGCTCGATGACTATGTTCGACAGCGCAGAGAGGGCAAAGTTCCCGTTTTCCGCGCAAAATCTATCGGCTTAGACGAAACCGACCTTGATTTCTGGCGGTCATAGCCCGTTTATTCCTCACCACGCCTTTTTTAGAACGAGCCTGTAGCTGCTGTTATAGTGACGGTGGCGTGGTGAAGGCGCATAAACTTATACAGCAATCGTCGTTCGGCACTTCTGCCGTACAGAAAATAGGTTGCAGGCTCCCACAATGCCACCCAGCCGATAATTGCAAAACTTTCGCTCAAGATGCTGAAAATCGGCTTTCCGTCTGAATGAACGCGAAAGAAATGCGCCAAAAACAAGAACAGCGACAATAATGCCACTCCGAAAAACAAAAACGACAGCCAGCGGCGAAGTGATTTGCGGTTTCTAATGAGCTGTTCTTCGGCTCTGCGCTTAAAGTGGTTCTTGAATGCAGTGCGCATTATTTCGATGTCGTAAAGAGAAACATCATCGGCGATGAACTCGATGGCAATGCGCGATTTTGAGGATTTGTATTCCAGTTCTTTCAAAATATATGCTTCGATTTCGCTCGAAAGCTCTCTTGTCTGCACAGGCGCAGGGTCAAGCGGATTATAAAGCTTTTCGGCATCGCGCAATCGAATCGGAATGGTAACTTCATTAAACAAAACAGACAGCTTTTGAATGAGCTTCGTTTTCTCTTCCAGTTTTTCAATATTCATTTTTCCCCTCCTCATTTTTATTCTAACTCAATTTATCTTGTTTTTCTATGTATCGAACATATATTACCCTCTTAACGTAAATAAAATGAAATAAATGTAAAAGAAAGTAAAATTTACTTGACATATTTGTAAAATAGTGTAAAATATAAACTATGATAAGCGACAGATTGAAAGAGATGGAGTTCAAGAAAAAGGATTTTTCGGAGCTTCTGCGCATTTCCCGCCCTACGCTCGACAAGTTTTTGTCATCTTATGACGGCGGAAAACGAGAAGAGGTTAATCCGAGAATCCGAAAAGTCTTCGACTACATCGAAAAGAACGAACTCGCGGGAAAGATGAACGTCGTGAAATTCGTCTCGCAGTTTTCGGGGGAATCCCAGCAGGAAACAGAGTGCGCCGACGAAAACGCCGAATTTTCGGTAATCAAAAAACGTCTTGATGAAAAGCCAGTGCAAAAAGCCTTTTTCGAGCTTTTGGCGAAGACGGCTGATTTCGACGATGTTGTGCGCTACTGCCTCAAAATCAAGGATTTTGTGCGAGAGAGGCGGCTGACGGAAGAGCAGATTTTGATGCTCAAGCCCTACGATGACATTCGGGAAATCATGGAAAAGACAGAACAGACGGAGGAATGATTTTATGGAACGAGTTTTCAAGATAGAAGCCTTCAGAAATATGGGCTTCAAAGACGGAAAGCCCGAAGCGACGGAGCTTCTGCTCAACGAATCGGCAGTAAAAGGACATTTGGGCAATTCTCTCACGGTGGTTGGCGCGAACAACGCTGGAAAAAGCAATGCGCTTTCTGCGATGAATATCTTTGCAAGCGGTGAGTTCTCAAAAAAGGACATCACCGATTTGTATATGGAAGAAGAATGCAGAACACCAGCGTTGACTTTGAGTGTGAGAACCAACGGCGGAAAAGAGTTGTATTTCTGTCAGAAAGCTCTTGGAAAAGCAGGAACTGTTGGATATCCTACTGAAAATGATTCAGAAAATTCTGTTGTTGTGGCAAGCAGTTCTTATGATAATTTTCTTTTGGATTTGGATACACTTTGCTATCTTGAAAAAAGTTATTCTCTTTGTAAACATACTAATAATTCTTATTATGGTTATTCACAAAAATCGACAGATTTTAGTGATTTAAGTGCAAAGATTTTTTCAGAAATCAATGAAACTCTGGATAAAATTGATGAAAATGCAAAAAGCGAAATATCAAATGCAAAAATCAATTTTAAGAACGCCTTTGATAATGCAACCTACGATTCTCGCCAAAAACTCCTCGAAGTAAAAACAAACATCAAAGAGTATGGAGAAACTGTCTCATATAACAGAAAAGAGATAAGCTATTGGCAGCTAAAATCGCTTTATGAGGAATGCTTTCGTTTCGCAGAAGAAACAAAGAGGGGTGCATACTTGAAATATATTTCAGTAGTGTCCAAGCATGCAAATATCCCGAACGAAGCTTACGAACGATGGTTCAGTCAAGCATCAAAAATTCTGGTTGATTACCAGAATGAGCAAAAAAGATACACAGAAGAAGCAAAAGAACTTTCTGATGAGCAATCAAAAAAGTCTTATTTGTCCAGCTCTGAAAAAGAAAAACTTGCAGATGTTAAAAAACAGCAGAATGTATATGAAGTTTTTTTCTCAGCATTAACAAGTCGATACAAAGATACTTACGAAAGATTCTTTCCAAATCTTTATGCAACAAGTGTCAGCGATTCAGCTTTTGCAACAATGGCTAATGTGTTCAAAAAGGCTCTTTCCTACAACTTCTCTTGCAAGATTCTCACCTATCAACAGAAAAGCATTTCTGTCGATGATTTGAACACAACAAGTGAAGCGATTTCAACAAGCGGCTTTTTCAAGGCACTTCTTCATTCTATTGGTGTCGAGGTTGAATCTATTATCAATGCGTATCAGACTTTCAACTTGCACAAGAACAAGGGATATTTGAACAAACTGCAAGCAGAATTGAACGAGAAGATGAAATCTGTTTCTGACAAGTTCAATGCACTTTTTATGAATGGCAATGTTCCGTATTCGTTCACAATCGAGCTTGAACGCGGAGGCATTTTCTTCTACATCTATCGTGGAGACCAGCCTTTGACGCTCGATTTGCAGTCCACTGGCTTCCGCTATTTCTTCGACTTGTTCTTCAATCTCTTGAACACGACGACA
>CALDID010000015.1 GCA_937901865.1 uncultured Treponema sp. | reverse complement strand
ATTATGCTCTTTATACCAATTCGCTTTTGCTTCCTGCTCATCGGTATATGTCCAAGAAAAAATTTGCTCTTCGATGAACTCTCCGCTGTTCAAGGCTCTAAAAGGTGTTCCCGATAGATACAAATAATAGTTTGTAGAAATCGGGAGCCAACTTTCGTTTATTTCGTTGCCTGTTGCTTCGCTTGTGCTGTCGATAGAATTCTCTTCGTCTTCTGATTCAAAAAGGAGCTTTGCATTGTCCCGCCACGCGCCAAAATGGTATTCATCAAAGATTACCAAATCCCAAGCGGTTGTATGAACCCATTCATTTTTGCTTTTAATACCGCCGCTTTCTGTGCGTCCAAGAAAATCTTGAAAACTGCCAAAACACACAATCGGGCGTGATTTGTCGGCTTTTTTATATTGCTCGTTTATGTCTGCTTCGTTTGCGTTTTCGGGGCGACTGATGAATTGCCAGCCTTCAAAATCGATGTGCGACAATAAATCTTCTTTCCACGCCGATTGCACAGCAGGCTTAAAAGTCAAAATCAAAACACGCTTAAAGCCCATTGCACGAGCCAACTGATACGACGCGAATGTTTTGCCGAATCGCATTTTTGCGTTCCACAAGAATTTTGGGCTTTTGATGTATCCTTCTGCTTTTGTCTTTTTGAAATACGCAATAGTTTTTTCCACAGCTTTTTCTTGTTCGGGGCGCATAGAAAAACTTTGCGTGCGGTTTTCTGTGTTGTCGATTCGCTTCCGAACGGCTATAACGGCGGCTTTCACGTCGTTTAGACTGCATTTGAACCATTCTGTTTTTTTGCCGTCAGCGTCTTTTAGGCGATAAAATCCCTTTTTCTCTAAAGTCCTGTGTACATCGTGGTCAGTAAAAGAAGAACCGTCATCTCTCATCGCGCTCATCTCAAGCTCTATTTTGTACGGCACTTCATTCGGGTGCAGTGTTGGATATTGCTCTTTTATACGCGTGGCAACATCGCGAGTAGTGTAGCCGACTTTGAGCATATCGGGATAAGACTTGTCGCTGTATGCGTAAATCGTAGGCATTTTTTCGAGTTTAGGCGAAATATATTCATTTATTGAAGCCATTTTCTTTGTTCTCCTTTCATTGACAAATATAGGATATACTCCATATAATAAGATTTATGGATAATTACGAGGTTGTCTTTTATGATTTGCCAGATGGCAGCAAACCTGTAAAAGATTTTATGGACACGCTTGACGCAAAGCAAGCTGGATCTAATTTGCGTCTGCCGTATTCAGAACATCTTGATGACGGCATTTTTGAAATTCGTGCTAAGCAAGGTTCTAATATCACACGAGTTTTGTATTTTTTCTTTGTGGGCAAAAAAATCATTCTTACAAATGGTTTTGTAAAGAAGACACAAAAGACCCCAAAAAGCCAGATAGAATTGGCGAAAAAATACAGAGAAGAATATAAATCCAGAGGAGAAACGAAATGACAGATTATGATGCTTATGTTGCAGAAAAACTCAAAGCCCCAGAATTTAAGGCAGAATATGACGCTCTTGAGCCAGAGTTTGCTATTATCCAAGAGATAATCAATGTAAGAAAAGAATGTGGGCTTACGCAAAAAGAACTTTCTGCAAAAACAGGAATTGCGCAAGCGGACATCAGCAAGTTGGAAAAGGGAAATGCAAATCCTTCGCTTAGAACACTCAAGCGGCTTGCAGCTGGTATGGGAAGAACTCTTAAAGTTGAGTTTGCAAGAATGTAGAGATTTTATGTAAGAGGTATGTATATGGCTACACTTAGCATTAGAATGAATGACAGTACAAAGACTGCTTTTGAAGAATTCTGCGATTCTGTTGGTCTTACAGTTTCGGATGCTGTAAATATGTTTGCAAAAATCGTTGTGCGCGAGAACCGCATTCCGTTTGAAATTACAGGCAGCACAGACCCTTTTTGGAGTGAAGAAAATCAAGCTCGACTTAAACTTTCTATCCAGCATGCAAAAGAGGGCAAACTTACTAAGCATGATTTGTCCGAGGTAATGTGATGGATAAACGTTGGACAGATGAGGCTTGGGAAGATTTTTTAAGTTTAATCGCAAATAAGCGGCTTTTGAAAAAAGTAAATGAACTCTTAAAAGATATTGTCCGAAACGGCTATGCAGGAAGCGGAAAGCCTGAGCCTTTGAAAGAGGATTTATCTGGCTATTGGAGTCGCAGAATTGATGAGTATAATCGCATTGTTTATCGAATTGTAGAAAGCAATGAGGAAAATTATGTTGAAATAATCCAGTGCTGCACTCATTACCACAAATAACCAATTTCATGCTCATAATTCTTTTTATTCCATAGGTCTAATCATCGATTGCTTTGCATTAGCTCTGTAAACTCTTTTGGCGAAACTACCTGAATATCTGATTTCAGATATTCTTTTTGATTTCGAGTAATAATGTATTTTGCCCCTAACTTTTTGGCAACAGAATACTGCACAGCGTCTTCAAAATCTTTCCAGCCAGAATTCAGCGCATTCAAAGCAATTTTTTTATCAGCTTTTGCAATATCAACAATGCTGAATAACACTCTCATTTTTTCGATAGATTGCTGTGTATCTTTCAGATTTCGATTCACAAGATAAAAAATATCGGTTGTTGAAACAACAGAAATATACCCTTTCACTTTTCGAGTTTCTGAAAATTTTAGAGCAGCAAATGAATCTGTCAAAAAATCTGTTCTGTTTAATAGAACATCCAGCACAACATTAGAATCATAAAACACTTTCATTTTACAGAAAGCCTTTCGTTTTTTAATTGCTCAATCGAAATGTCTTCATTTCCTGCAATTCCGATTAGACTTTCCAACAGATGTTTATCTTTTTTCTTGAAAAGTGAATTCCAAGCGGATTTTTTCAAAGCCCTTATCAAAGTCCTTTTCTGTGCAAGAGAAAAACTGTCTATTTGCCCAAGCATTGCATTAAACGCCATATCAGACATAATACCCTCCGTATAGTTTTATTATACCACACTGTAGCGAAGTATGAAAGATTACTATTCCATAGGTCTAATCATCGATTCAATAAACGCGATTTCCTGCTCATCGAGCCCATATTTTGCATATAACTTCGCGTCAGTCCACGTCTTAGAAAAATCCTGCATCGGCACAAATTGATATACATGCTTTGTTGTGTCTTATGAAAAGTTTAGAACCTTTTTCTCAAGTTTTTGTATATGAAACAGAGCAAAATACAAAAGCAATGTCCAGCCTAAAAGATATTCTGGCAAGTAATACATAAACCACGGACTTGGGGCTGTCAGAAAAGTCAAAACGACTCTGACCGCCTCTCCTGAAAGAAACAATGTTTCTGTAGCTTTTCGCTTTTTTATGCAATAAATCCACGCAACTATAAGGAAGATTATTGGCAAAGCCACATTCCACACGAGGTGATAAGTGTATTTATTTGCCCAAAGTTTCAAGAGCATAATGCGAATAGCGGGGAATACAGGCTGATTGTGCGGATACAATGCAAACTCTTGAACCCATTTTGTGTCGCTATTGTCGTAAGTAAAAGCTGTATGCGAGTTAGTCAATGTATTCAAATTTGTTGTATTTGTTTTACCGAATATCGCCGTTGTGTTAAGAAACATAGAAAATCGCTCTTTTATGACGATGTTTGGATGCCGCAAAGAAAGAGCAAAAAAGGCTTTTAAATATGCTTTGTAATCGGCTTTTGTGTAGTTTTCTTTTACGGCATGCGCCTCTTCAAGCCAATACAATGCTGTTCCGCTTTTGTCGGGATAATCAAAAACTGCTTTAATATTCAGAACACGACCTAGATTTTCGATTAGCTCCTCATCTTTTTCGTCTGCATTTCTGATTAACTCAACAACAGGAGTCATTGTGGAAATAACTTCGTAATTGCTATTAGAAAGAAGTTTCTTTTGAATTGTATCTGTGAGTAAAAAGCCGAAAACGATGAGAAATATCGAAAAAACTTTGACTTTTGTGCTGCAAATCTCTTTTTTTTGCATAAAAATGAACACAGACGCAACAATAGCAAAGAACATTCCCTCTGTTCTCCACTCAGAAACCAAAATAGAAAGCACGGAAAAGACAAATCCTTTGAAAAAACTCCAATTTTTGCCCTCTTTTTTTGCAGAAAATGCCATTGTGAACAGAGTTAATTCAAAATACACATACAATCCCATTCTATAGCCAGAAAATTGGTAGCTCAAAACACCGATTGACAAAAACGGAAGGAGTTTCACGAGAGTGTCGAGAAAAGTGCTGCCGAAAAGCCGCTTTTTCGCTAAGAAAAAACTCTCGGCTTGCACAACGCAATACGAAACCAAGGCGGAAATTATGAAGTTTGTAACAATTATGATTCCTGCAGGGCAAGGAATTATTTGCAAAAACAGCATTTGAATTATGCTTGTGAAAAAATGTTGCCAATAATTCAAGCCTAAATGATGCAGTGTCGTTACAACTCCAATATCGTCCCAAGCCCATGTTCCTGGATATACGAGCAGAAAAATCGACATCAAAATCACGAAATAAAGCGTGAAAATATACAATCCGCGTTTTATCTTTTCGCTCCCAGCTTTGTAAAGCCTAATGACAAATGCAGAAGTGCAATAAATTACTGCCAAAAGAATGGCGTACAAGACTTTTATCGCAAAATAATACCAAAAAAGCGAATATGTGCGTTTTTCGCCGACGTAGATAAAAGAGGTGTCGTATTCAAAAAATGCTTTGTCGAATTGAAATGCAGTCGTGATAAAGAAATGTGCAAATGCAATCAAAAGCGGAAGCCAAAGGCTTTTTGTGTAATCGCGGAAAGAAGATGATTTAATTTCCATTTGCAAATACCTCCAATTCTTCGGGTGTGCCTAAAACGTGGACTTTTTTGGTTGGAATGAGCGAAATCTTCACTTTGCCACCATTTTTTATAAGATGATTGTAAAGCGGCGCAACATATTTTTCGCCATTGGTCAGATTTTTGCTTTCTGAATAGTATTCTCGATAAAGTTTTTCGTAGAGCGCGCAAGAGGAAAAATAATATGCGCCGATTGTGCAGTTATCGCTTATTCTCTCTTTTTCCCTAACCTCTATTGCGCATCCATTCTCATCGAGCTTTACAAAACTCCAATGCGTTCCGATTGCTTTGAAGCAAGGAATAAAGCCGTCTCCGCAAAAATACGAGGCTTTTATCGCGCCTT
>CALDID010000014.1 GCA_937901865.1 uncultured Treponema sp. | reverse complement strand
AAAACATCTAAAGAAACGCCTAATGCTGCCGCAATTTTTACGGCATTGGAAACAAGACAGTCTCCGCGCTTTTGTATATCTTCAAGGGTTCTTTGCGGTATGCCTGTCATTTCTGAAAGGCGTGGAATTGAGATTTTCTTTTCGGTTCTGATTTCTTTGAGTTTCATTCAGATTTTTCAAGGGGATTTCTCCCCCTGTTTGCTACTCCTTTTTGTTTTCTCCCTCTGCGCCAATTTCACCTGCATATTTTTCAATAATATGCAACACATCGTCAGTCTTGCCCTCTTTTATGAGCAGAGCAAGCATTTGAAGAAACATAGCAAATTCTTTGTTGGACATAAACAACTCCTTAACTCTAAGATGTTTATATCTTACCACGTTTTAACGTGGTTGTCAAGTAGCTTTTTGAAAATAATAGGGAGTGAAAAATGAGAGTGATAAAAGATGACGAATTGAGGGCGTATAGAGATACTATCGGAGCTGATGAGTATCGAAAAGAATATGAGTACCTTGCTTTTACGGCAAGAAGAAAAACGAAATATGACATACGGCATAGCAAGAAGCGATACACCAACAGCGAGCAAAGGCTGAATGAGATAAAAGCAAAATACGCGAACGGCGTTACAGATGAAATTTTGGCTGAATGGCTAGGGGGCGAGAGATGACTATAGAAGAGTATTGTACAGATTGCGGTAAGAGTGCAAAACATAAGTTTGAAGAGCAATCGGAGCGGGATAAAGAACTTATGCGCAATGCGTTCAATTTTGGGCGGCGGTCGGTGATAATGGAAATTATGGATTATTTCGATATTTGCGGTACTTACGATGAATATGACCGCATTTTAGGCAAAATTTCAGGATTATCTCCTAGAGATAGCGGAGATAAACCATTCTACATAAATGTTTGAAGTGGACTTGAATAATGGTGTTTTCCGCGAGATTGACCTAGATAAAAGCGTGTTTTGCGCTATTTGCGGTAATGAGATACACGGAAGCACTCACAACGTGGATATAACGCAAAGCGTGATAGACGTGCATATTTCGGGCTATGCGTTTTGTAAGAAGTGTAAACGGGATTTTGAAAAATGGGCAAGTCCGAAAATTGCACAATACGAAAAGCAACTTGCAAAAGAGTTTTTGAAAGTTGTACGCAATGATAAGGAGTAAAGAATGACAAAAGAAGACGCATTTTCGCATTTTTTACAGACGGAGGGCGGCAAAATCATAGCGGATTTGTACCGCAATAATGATTATGGCGAGGTTTTGGCTCTGTGCAAGGCGATTTTCAACACGGGCTATGAGCAAGGCAAAATCGCGGGTGAGCTTTCGCTTTATGGGGAATAAGGAATGACAGTGGAAGAAGCCATAAAAGACGGGCTAAAAAATCTTCCTGTGTGGTTGATAGACAGGTGCAAGATTTTTCTCGGTTTGAGCGATTACAGCCGATTTGCTGAAGAAATGTATCGTCAAGGATTTATCGACGGCGCGAAATACAAAGAGGGTAATGAATGAACAATGAAATTGCAAAAATCAATCAAAGTGCTTTTGAACTTGTTTTGGAAGATGAAATGAACGAAAAGACAATGACAATGCAAGAAATTGCGGACGCTATGGGCGTATCGAAAGATACAATCAGAAATTGTGTGCGGCGTGTTTTTCCCGACAAAATGAAACAAGGAAAAACGGCGTATTTCAACGAAGCAGAGGTTGCTGTTATTTCAAAAGAATTGAAAAGCAATGCTTATGTTTCAGAGCAATTAACTTCGGAGGCAGCCTCCCAAGTTAAGAATACAACAACGGAACTTGAAGTAATTGCGAATTACAAACAAGCGACAGAAGCTCTTATTACAATGCTGAACGCAAAAAATGAGGAGCTTAAAAAGCAACTGATTGAACAACAGCCGAAAGTGGACACATACAACCGCATTGCAAACAGTAAGGGCTTAAAGACAATGCAAGAAGTTGCGGCAGAATTGAATATCGGCACTAACACACTTTTTGCAACATTGCGAGGTCTTGGGATTTTATGGCGTGATAGACACGGAACGAACCTGCCAAAGCGTGAATATATTGAACGTGGATATTTTGAAGTCAAGGAAGAGCCATACAAACGCGATAACAAAGACTTTGTTTATACCCGTGTATTTGCGACGGCAAAGGGGCTTTTGTGGCTTGAAAAAAAGATTGCGGCATAAGGAGCGAAAACACAATGATTGAGTTTGTGGAAAATGGGAAAAAATATACGGCGGCGCGGGGGTTGTTTATTTGCCGTGATGTGAAAAGTGGAAATGTGGAGCAAAAGGCTTTTGATGTATTTGTTGACGCAGAGCCGACTAAAGAAAGCGTTTTACACTTCGCTGATGTAATGAGAAAAATATTTAAGGAGGAATACAAGAAATGACAGTGAAAGAGTTTGTGCAAAAGTACAACGGGCAGAAAGTGGACTATGATAAGGCATACGGAGCGCAATGTTTTTTGAAAGACCATTTTGTGCTTATGGCAGATTGGACTTATAAGCCGATTCAAGATGTGAAAATCGGCGATAAGGTCATAGGGTATGACAACGAAATAAACACGGTAACGGGGGTTTTTAAGCGAAAAGCGCAGGGCGTTCATATTCATACAGATTTATCTGATTTGTATGTAACGAACGACCACCCTTTCTATTTTGCAAATGGCAAGTTTTTAGACGCTGTTGAAATGGTAAGTCATAAGCCCGCAATTTTCGACAAAGAAAATTATTGCAGAAGCGGTTTGACTGCTGAAGAACTTTTGTTTTTAGGTTTTTGGCTCGGCGACGGCAATATTGCAAAACATAACGACAGCAGAAAGCCTGAAATCCGTATCACATACGGCAAAAGCAAAGCTGATTTTGTGCGTTCTCTTAATATTCTTTCGACTGAAAGAGTACACCAAGACTGCGAAAACGCCTTTGTAGGAAGCATAAGGAAAAGCGAACATCGGCTTTTGGCGTATATCATTCTGAACTATTGCACGGGTGAATATAAGCGTTTGCCGCTGATTTTTACCAATCGCGAGTATGAGCTGATTATTGAGGGCTTAATCAATGCGGACGGTACACTTCATCACAATTCTTATGTAATCACAAATACAAGCCCGTCTTTGCTTTATTCGATTCAGGCGGCTTGTATCAAACTCGGCTATAAAACAAAGTCAATTCGGCTTTCTCGCAGAAACAGCGATTACATACGCATAAAGGGGAAACTTGTTAAGAGTGTGAAGCCGTTGTATCGTTTGACGATTGCGGAGCGAAATCAAAAAGCAATGAAAGATTTTGCAGAAGAATTAGAAAATAAAAAAATTAAATCTATTAAAGAAATAGACCAAAAGGATAATAAGATAAAATTTATTCTGGAATTATTTAAATATTTAGAAAAAGAAGTATCATT
>CALDID010000013.1 GCA_937901865.1 uncultured Treponema sp. | reverse complement strand
TTAAGCATGGGAATGACATACGGTTAAGCATACCTTTTGAAACACTTCCAAAAATGTGTATGAATGACATAAAAGATATAAAAACTATCTATGACAGTTGACAAAAAGAAAGATATGATGTATCTTACTAGTACAGTTTAATCTATTTTAGAAAAGACTCGGTTAGAAAACGGGTCTTTTTTTGTAAGTAAAAGAAAATCATTTTTTCTATTATCAGAATTCATATCAGGATTCAAGGTAGCGTTTTGGAATACAGTTCTTTAGATAACATTGCGCATTATAAAGATTGTGCGCCTTTGGTAAAGGGATTGGGGTTTGAGCTTGTGGATTTAAAAGAAGTTCCACAACACGGGGCGGTTCATGTAACTGTCGTCATTTGCAGCACCGATGTGAATGCGTCGATTGGCGTGAATGATTGCGCTAAAGTTCATCGCTCTTTGCTTGCACGCTTGGAAGTCTTGCTCAATACAGATAACATCTATATGGAAGTTACTTCTCCAGGAATGGAGAGAAATATAAAAAATGCCGCAGAGTTCGCTCTCTTTAAGGGGAGAGAAGTGCGAGTATGGGATAAAAATGTAACGGATTGGGTTGGCGGCGAAATCGTCAGCTCGGACACAGAAAGCGTTACCCTCAAAATAGGAAGCGAAGAGGGTGAAACTTCTGAAAAAAAGATACTATATGCCGACATTGCAAAGGCAAAATTTATTCACTTGTAGGAGTGTGGGGTTATGGCTGGAAAAAAGAAGCAGTCAAAAGAAGAAAAGATAAATATGGCAGAGGCTATCAAAGAGCTTGCCGAAGAAAAGGGATTTTCAGAGGATTCTGTAAAGCTGACAATAGAGAATGCTTTGAAGATGTCTTATAAAAAGACTTTCGGACACTCTGAAAATGCTGTTGTAGAGTTTGCGCCTGATTTGTCTTGGGTGAAAATCTTTGCAGTAAAAGAAGTTGTTGATGTTGATGATGTGTATGATAAAGTGCTTGAAATCGACCTTAACGAAGCTCGCGCACTAGAGGGATATGAGAATTGCAACGTTGGCGACAAAGTGAAAGTTGAGCTGAACCCGAAAGATTTTGACCGTTCTGCAATTACCGTCGGCAAGCAGACAGCGCACGGGGAATTAAGCGAAAGCTATCGCGACAGTTTGTATAATCTGTACAAAGATAATGTTGGAGAAATCATCATTGGCTATGTGCAGAGAGAATATAAGAAGAATATTTATGTAGACCTCGGCAAAGACGGCAAAGTTGAGGGTGTGCTTTTGGCGAAATACCAAAGCCCTCGCGAAACATACGAGCCGAATGACCGCATTAAAACGCTTGTCGTGGATATTAAGAAGACAAATTCTGGTATTCAGCTTATTCTTTCTCGCACAGATAAAGAGCTTGTTCGTCGCATTATGGAATTGCAAGTTCCTGAAATCAGCGATAAGACGGTAGAAATCAATGCGATTGTTCGCGATGCAGGCAGCCGCACAAAGATAGCTGTGTCTTCAACTCGAAGCGATGTTGACCCTGTCGGTGCGTGTGTTGGTTTGAAAGGCACTCGTATTCAACAGATTATCCGAGAGCTTGAGGGAGAGAGAATTGATGTATTGGAGTATTCTTCAGACCCTGTACAATTTATCAAGAATGCTCTTTCTCCTGCGGAGGTTGAAAAAGTTATCATCACTGACGAGAACTTGAAAACAGCTCTTGCAATCGTAAAGGATAGCCAGTTTGCACAAGCTATCGGCAAGGGCGGACAGAATGTAAAACTTGCTAATCGCCTTTGTGATTGGAATATTGACGTTAAGACAGAGAGCCAGGCTGCTGAGATTGATTTGTCTGAGTACAGTTCAAGAGCGGCTGCGGAAGAGTTGTTCAGTAATCCTGTTGAAACAGAAGAGAAGACTGCTCAAGAAATCGAAACGGTAAATGAACTTGAGGGAGTAGATGAGAGAGTTGCATCGCTTTTGAGAGAAGCGGGATTTGATGATTTGCAGAAGTTTATGGACGGGCTTAATTCTGGCGAAGTCCAAAAGATTGAAGGTTTGGCAGAAGAAGATATCGAGAGTGTAAAGAAGCTCATCGGTGATTCTGTTGAGTTTGTTGAGAATGTTGAGGGAGATACGTCATCTGCTGAAGATGCTGCTGGTGAAGCTGAAGAAGAATACTTCTGCCCAGAATGCGGAACTCGTATCACGCTTGATATGACTAGGTGTCCACATTGTGGAGTAGAGTTTGAATTTGAAGATGAGGAATAAGAGAGCACTATGGCAGATGAAGAAAAGAAAGACGGTGTAGAGCCTAAAAAACAGGCTCCGAAGAAAAAGGTAGTTGTTGTAAAACGTCGCCCAGCTCCTGCAACAACAGAAAATCCTAAGACTGAAGAAAAAGGCGCAGCTAGTGTACCTCCAGTAAAGAGAGGAGAGAAGTTTTCTGAAAAGACTGAAAAAACTGAAAACAAGAAGAGCGAAGAAATTGAGAAGACAGAAAAGAAATCTTCTTATCAAAGCCATATTGTAGCGCGCGCTCAAGGCAATACTACATTTGAGCTTACGTCAGCACGTCCGAATGTAAAGGCAGGAAACCTTTCTGATAAGCCTCGTGGTCGCTATAACGGAGAGCGAAGCGGCGGATACAATGGCGAGCGTGGCGGTTATCGCGGCGGTTATAACGGAGAGCGAAACGGCGGATACCGTTCTAACAATGGCGGTGGCTTTACTGGCGTGCAGGCGAGAGAAGGCTATCAGAACAGACAGAGAAACGACCGACAAGGCGGATACCAAGGAAATCGCACAGGCAGCGGAAATTATCAAGGTAATCGCACAGGTGGTGGCTTTGGTGGCAACCGTACTGGTGGCGGAAATTATCAGGGAAATCGCACAGGCGGCTTCGGCGGTAATCGAACAGGCGGCTTTAACGCAAACCGTACTGGCGGCTTCGGTGGTGCGCGCACAGGCGGATTTGCTGGCGGAAACCGTAGCGGCGGATTCGTTCCTCCCTCTCCAATCGCTGAAAACAAAGCACCTGCAAAAAAGGCATTCAAAGGCAAAAAGCAGATTTATACCAGAAAGGATAAAGAAGAGGCTTTTGACGAGAATGAGCTTTATTCAAAGAAGAAGGAGCAGACACCTGCAAGCGTAGTGCCAAAGCAGATTGATATTATGGAGTCAATCTCTGTTTCTGACCTCGCGCGAAAAATGAACCTCAAGGCTTCTGAAATCATCGGAAAATTGATGGCACTGGGAATGATGGTTACGATAAACCAGTCAATCGACAGCGATACTGCGACGATTTTGGCGAGCGAATACGGCTGCGAAGTGCATTTGGTCAGCCTTTACGATGAAACGGTTATCGAAAGCGACAAGGGAACGGAAGAAGGAACAAAAGTTCGCCCTCCAATCGTTACCGTTATGGGACACGTTGACCACGGTAAGACAAAGACACTCGACGCTATTCGTCATACAAATGTGGCGGCTGGCGAGGCTGGCGGCATTACGCAGTCTATCGGTGCATATCAAGTGAAGACCGAAAAGGGCGTTATCACGTTCCTCGACACCCCTGGTCACGAAGCATTTACAATGATGAGAGCGCGTGGTGCACAGATTACGGATATTGTTGTCCTTGTTGTTGCGGCTGATGACGGCGTTATGCCTCAGACACTCGAAGCGATTAGCCACGCAAAAGACGCAAAAGTCCCGATTATCGTGGCGGTGAACAAAGTGGATAAGCCAGAAGCAAACCCTGACCGCGTAATGACGCAGCTTTCTGAACTCGGTCTTACGCCTGAAGAGTGGGGCGGAGAAACTCAGTATGTGCGAATTTCTGCTCTCAAGAAACAGGGTATCGATGATTTGCTTGACGCTATTTTGTTGCAGGCGGAAATGCTTGAGCTTAAAGCTCCGTATGATTGTCGTGCAGAAGGTAAGATTATCGAATCTCGCATTGACCAGGGGCGCGGTGTTGTGGCTTCTGTTGTGGTTCAGCGCGGTGTGTTGAAAGTGGGAGACCCGTTTGTCGCAGGTATTTACAGCGGACGTGTTCGCGCGATGTTCAACGACAAGGGGCAAAAGGTTACGGAAGCAACGCCGTCTATGCCTGTTGAGGTGCTCGGTATCGAAACAATGCCGAACGCTGGCGACCCGTTCCAAGTTACCGAAAGCGAAAAAGACGCGCGCGAGATTTCTGCAAAACGACAGGAACTCAAGCGATTTGAGGCGGCTAAGGCGGTTAAGAAAGTTTCTCTTGAAAACTTCAACGAAACTATCCGCACGAGCGAGATTAAAGAACTCAAGGTTATCATTAAAGCGGACTTGCAGGGTAGTGCAGAAGCTCTCAAGAGTTCTCTTGAAAAGCTCTCTACAAACGAGATTCGCCTTAACGTTATCCATTCATCAGCAGGCGCAATTAACGAAAGCGATGTTAGCCTTGCCGCAGCCGATGATAATGCTATTCTTATCGCGTTCAATGTTCGCCCGACTCCGAAAGCTAAGGCGTTGGCAGAGCAGGAAAAAGTTGAAATCCGAAAGTACAACATCATCTATAAGTGTGTTGAAGAAATTACCGCCGCAATGGAAGGTATGCTCCAGCCAGACACAAAAGAAGAAGTTACGGGTTCTGTCGAAGTTCGCGACACGTTCAAAGTGCCAAAAGTGGGCGTTATTGCGGGTTGTTACGTTACAGACGGTGTTGTCAAGAGAACAAGCAGCGTGAACCTTATTCGCGATGGCGTTGTCAAGTACACAGGCAAGATTACTTCTCTCAAGCGTTTCAAGGACGATGCAAAAGAAGTCAATGCTGGCTATGAGTGCGGTATTGGCTTGGAGAACTGGCAGGATATTCAGGTCGGCGATACATTGGAAGTCTTTGAGTATGTCGAAATTGCTCGTAAACTCGGAGATTCTATCGCTGAAGAAAAGGAAAAGGCTGCTACAGAAGCGGCTGAAAGCGAAAAGGCGGAATAAATGGGACAATATCGATTGCTTCGTTTAGGAGAACAGATTCGCGGCGAAATCGCTAATATGATTCTGAAACAGCAGATAAAAGACCCCCGTGTATCGACGTTTATGACGATTGATAGGGTAGAGGTGTCTGGCGATTTGTCGTATGCGAAAGTGTATGTGTCGAGTTTTATGGACGACAATTCCACAAAGCGCGGCGCAGAAGGTTTGCAGAGTGCGGCTGGCTTTATTCAGTCCACGATTGCAAAGAAACTTTCTATTTATAAGTTCCCGAAACTCACTTTTATAGCGGATTACAGTTATAAAGAAGGGTTTGCGATGGTGGATAAGTTGAACAAACTGGAAGCGGAGGAAAATGCTCTCAGAAATGATGAGAACTAATCCGTCTGGTATCTTGCTGTATGCAAAACAGCAGGATATTACCAGTTTTACTTCGTTATGGGCGGTAAAACATGCTTTGCACACGACAAAAGTCGGACACACAGGGACTCTTGATTCCTTTGCGGACGGCTTGCTTGTCGTGCTGGTGGGCAAGTTGACCCGCCTTGTTCCTCATATAACGGCGTTTGATAAAACGTATGAGGGCGTTATTGCTTTTGGCGAAGAAACGGATACGCTTGACCCGACAGGCGATGTGATAAAAACGGCGCATTTGCCGACTGTTGAGGCTTTTACGGAAGCAATAGCGCATTTTACAGGCGACATAATGCAAGCCCCTCCGCTGTTTTCTGCAGTTCACATCGACGGCAAGAGAGCAAGCGATTTGGCTCTAAAAGGCGCGATTCAAGAAATCCCAAAAAGGAAAGTGCATATTTTTGAGCTTTCGGTAAAAGAGCTGAAAAGCGAAATCATAGGCGGCAAAGAGTGCGTGAAATATGTGCATATATTTGTGCGTTGCTCTAAAGGCACTTATATTCGTTCTCTCGCGCGTGATATTGCGTATTATTGCAACAGTGTTTCGCATTTAATTGCGCTTCGGCGGTTATCAGTCGGTTCGTTTGAGCTAAAAAATGCGGTTGGCTTTGAATATTTGAATGAATTTTCAATAAACAGTGCGGTAAATAAGATAAAACAAGCCGAAAAGACAGAAATCCAAGTGGATAAAGCAAAAATACAGATGTCTTTGCTTCCTGTTACGGAGAAAATTGCGCAATTATGTGGCTTTACTCCTGTGTTTTTGACAAAAAAAGGCGCAGAGAAGTATATAAACGGCAATCGTCTTTTTACGAATGATTTTGAGAGCCTAGAAAAGACAAACGATACAGCTTCATTGGCAGTGTTCTATGATAATGCACAATTTGCGGGCGTTGTCGAGAGGGAGAACAGGGGCTTTAAATATGGCTTTGTCGTGCCGCCGAATGATTTTTCCGTGTTCAGTTGGAGCGATGTCGTTGAGGGAAGATTTCCGAAGTATTACAGAGAAAAAGGCACTGCTCTCACGATTGGCAGTTTTGACGGTCCGCATATCGGACACGAGGCATTGTTTTATGATGTGCTTTCTCAAGAAAATCTTTTGCACGGAGTTGTTACTTTTTCGCGCTCGCTACGGGGGCTAAAAAGCGAAAATTATGCAGGCGATATAGTATCCTTGGGGCAAAAGCTGGAATTATGCAGAAAAAAGGGATTTAATTTTGCTATAGTGATTGACTTTTCTGCTGATTTTGGTAGAATGAGGGGGTACGATTTCTTTAAGTATTTGGTAGATTTCTGCGGCTTGCGTTTTCTTGCAGAGGGAAATGATTTTCACTGCGGTTATCGCGGAGAAAGCGGAATGACAGAGATTAAAGAAATTGGTGCGCAATTAGGTTTTGACACTTCCTTTTCACAATCAATTATGTATAAAGAGCAGCGAGTGAGTTCTTCTTTAATACGCGAATGTATATTAAAGCGGGATTTCTTGCCTGCAAAGATGATGTTGCAGCGGGATTTTAGCTATGATGCTTCGCTGTTGGATTGGGAAAAAGATGAATACAGAGCAAAACGACGAAATGATTTGGTGTTACCGCCAAATGGTTCGTATAATGTACGCGTAATCTTGTCTGGGGACGAAGGCAATGAGCAGAAATCCCCTTATATATACCGTATGGCGATGGATATAACGGATAGCGAAATAGTGCTTCATACAGAAGACGCTGAAAAGTTTCCGAAAAAGAAATCGGCACGATATATACAGACAATCATATTTGACAAGGAGTAAGTAAATGGCACTTACAAAAGAATCAAAGGCAGCACTCGTAAACAAGTTTGGTGCTAACGGTAGCGACACTGGTAACGTAAGAGTTCAGGTTGCTTTGATGACAGAGCGTATCAAGGAATTGACAGCGCATTGCAAGCAGTTCCCAAAAGATACAGGAGCTTCTCGCGGTTTGCTCAAGGTTATTGGTCAGCGCAGAAAGCTCTTGAAGTACTATCAGAGCCGCGACCTTGAAGGTTACCGCAATCTGATTAAAGAACTTGGTTTGCGTCACTAAGAGTGTAATATGCAGTCTGCTGTTTTAATGCCGTTAGGATTATCAGCAGACTGTTTCCGTTTTTGGCGAATTACGGGCGATTCCTGACCCCGTACCAAAAACGTAAAGAACTACAAAGAACTATAAGGGTTTTGGGTATGGTAGAACGAGTAACGTATAAAATAGGCGATGAAGAGCTTATTCTTGAAACTGGAAAGATTGGAAAGCAGGCTAATGGTTGTGTGTATGCACAGTTCGGCGGTTCTGCGGTTATTGCAACGGTCTGTGCTTCTTCTGAAGTGAAAGAAGGTATGGACTTTGTTCCTGTTACAGTCGATTATAATGAAAAATATTATGCTGCGGGAAAAATTCCTGGCGGCTTTATAAAGAGAGAGGGCAGACCGAAGGACAAGGAAATCCTTGTTTCTCGTCTTATTGACCGTCCGATGCGCCCTTTGTTTGAGCCGTCTTTTGGTCGTGAAATTCAGATTGTTCCGACTTGTGTTTCTACAGATGGCGTGAATCCTCCTGATATTCTTGCTGTTATTGCGGCAAGCTCTGCTGTTACTATAAGCGATATTCCTTTTCACGGACCTGTGGCGGCGTGTCGTGTGGCTTATGTGAACGGCGAATATGTTTTGAATCCAACGTATGAGCAGATTGAAAACTCTCAGCTTGAAATCGTTGTTGCAGGTACTGCGGACGGCTTTACGATGGTTGAGGGCGGTGCAAAAGAAGTATCTGAAGATGTAATGCTTGGTGCGCTTGCAAAGGCTCAAGAGTTCATCGCGACAATCTGTCATATTCAAGATGATTTGAGAGCAAAGGCTGGAAAAGAGAAATTGCCGCTTGCTCCGCTTGATGTTACCCTTGAAAATAAAGATGCAATTATTGCAGAAGCAACACCTTTGATGCAGACGGCTTGTTTCCGCGACGGAAAGCAGGCTCGTGGAGATGCAATCAAGGCGGTGAAGAAGCAGATTGCAGAGAAATACGCAGAGCAGCTTTCTGACGAAATGCAGAAAAAGCTCTTTGATGCGTGCATTGATGATATTCAATACAACCTTTTGAGAAAGAGTATTCTTGAAAAGGGTCTCCGCATTGACGGACGCAAATGCGATGAGATTCGCCCGATTACTTGTGAAATCAACGTGTTGCCGCGACCTCACGGAAGCGCATTGTTCACACGCGGTGAAACGCAGTCTTTGGCTGTTACAACGCTTGGTACAGCACTTGATGAGCAGGTGTATGACGACATTGAGGGCGACAGAAGGGAGAACTTCATTCTTCATTATAACTTCCCGCCATACAGCGTTGGTGAAGTTGGTCGCTTGGCAACAGGTCGCCGCGAAATTGGACACGGAAACCTTGCTCGCCGCTCACTTGCTCCGATGATTCCTTCTCGCGATGAGTTCCCGTATACAATCCGCGTTGTTTCTGAGATTATGGAGTCTAACGGCTCTTCTTCACAGGCTTCAACGTGCGGCGGTTGTTTGTCATTGCTTGCGGCTGGTGTTCCGATGAAGAAGATGGTTGCAGGTATTGCAATGGGTCTTATCACAGAGCCAGAGGGCGATAATCCTTACGGACATTATTCAATTCTTTCTGACATCTTGGGCGAAGAAGACCACCTCGGCGATATGGACTTTAAGGTTGCTGGTACAAAAGATGGTATCACAGGCTTCCAGATGGACATCAAAATTGCAGGTGTTACAACAGAGATAATGAAGAAAGCTCTTGAGCAGGCAAAGCAGGGTAGACTTCATATTTTGAGCATTATGGAAAAATGTATCAATAAGCCTCAGCCTATCAGTCAGTATGCTCCAAAGATTGAGACAATGAAGATTCCTGTTGACAAAATTGGTGCGCTCATTGGACCAGGCGGAAAGAACGTGAAGGCTCTTTCAAGTCAGTACAATGTAACGATTAACACTGATGATGACGGAACGGTTACAATCTACGGCAGAACAGGAAAATCTGCTGATGAAGCAAAGATTGCGATTAAGGGCATTGTGGAAGACCCAGAGCCAGGTACGATTTACAACGGAACGGTAAAGCGCATTATGGATTTCGGCGCATTCGTTGAGATTTTGCCAGGAAAAGAGGGCTTGTGCCACATTTCTAAACTTTCACGAAAGAGAGTTGAGAAAGTTACTGATGTCTTGAAAGAGGGGCAGCAGATTCCTGTGAAGCTCTTGGAAGTGGACAAGATGGGAAGATTGAACCTTTCTTACATCGACGCTGTTGAAGAGCAGGAAAAGAAAAACAACTAATGGCTATTAACTCTATTGTATTGAGCAATGGAGTTGTGCTGATAACTGAACCGATTGCTACGGCGAAAACTGTGGCAATCGGCTTTTATTTTTCTGTCGGTTCGCGAAATGAAACGCAGAAAAATCGTGGCATAACTCATTTTGTGGAACATCTTTTATTCAAAGGCACAAAAACGCGCAGTTCGTTTGATATTTCTAAAACGTTTGACCGAATTGGCGGCTATTCAAATGCGTTTACGGAAAAAGAAGATATGTGTATTCATTGTACTGTGCCGTCTGTGCTCCGAAAATCCGATTCGTTGGTTGCGCTCGATGTTTTGTGCGATATGACTGAAAATTGCGTTTTTGATGAAGATGAAATCGAAAAAGAACGTGAAGTGGTAAAAAACGAGATACTTTCGATAGAAGATGATTTTGAGGAAAGTGCATACGAAGCTCTTGCGCGCGGATTGTGGAAAAAGCATAATCTTGGTAAATCGATTAGCGGCAGTGTGGACGAAGTTGACTCGATAAGCCGAGCGCAAATTGTGGATTTTTACAGGGAAAATATTGTTCACGGCGAATTGGTGGTATGTGTTGCGGGCAATTTTGACGAAGCGGCTTTTAGAAATCGACTTGAAAATCTTTCATCGCATACATCTATAAAAATCCCGCTGCAACATTTTAGCGATAAGCCAACTTGGAAAGGCGGAAAAGCCTCGAAAAAATCAGACTTTTCGCAGCAGCAGCTTTTTATTTTGCACGAGATACCGTTTCCGATTAGCGAGCGGGAATATTACGCGCTTGTTGTGCTCAATGCGATTTGGGGCGACACGATGAGCAGCAGGCTTTTTCAGTCGTTGCGCGAGAAATTTGCCTTGTGTTATACGGTGTATAGTTTTATCACGCTGTACGAGGATATTGGCTGTATTGGCTCGTATGTGTCGTGTGAAACGGCGAAAAGTGCGTATGAAGCCCTTATAAAAGAGATTGCCAATCTAAAGGAGAATCCGCCGAGTGAAGATGAATTGATTGCGGCGAAAGAGCATTTGTGCGGTGAAGAAATTATGAATGATTCTGATATGGAAATGCACATAAAACGCTTGAATCGCAATTTTGTGCTGCATTTTCCCGAGAGGAATACTGATGAAACGATAGAAATT
This sequence comes from uncultured Treponema sp., assembly GCA_937901865.1. Classification (GTDB taxonomy): domain Bacteria; phylum Spirochaetota; class Spirochaetia; order Treponematales; family Treponemataceae; genus Treponema_D. Next base: position 5,739 of record CALDID010000013.1, on the reverse strand, counting down.
ATCCGCAGTATTTCAAAAAATGAAGTGCAAGAACTGATAAACCGTGTGTTTGATGAAGAGAAATCGTTTTCATTTCTTTATGGCAAATCTAAAATATTCCCTTGACGAGAGAGGGCTTCAGATTATATAATGCTATCATTGTGTTGTTTCGATATGGTACTGATTTAAAGGGCAGACCTATAAAAAAAGCCATTGTTTATACAAAACACGAACATTCTATAAAGAAATCTGACATTGATAATGACGCACTTCGCATTATTACTCACTTACGCGAATCTGGTTTTTCTGCGTATCTTGTTGGAGGTGCTGTTCGTGATTTACTAATTGGCAAATGCCCGAAAGATTTTGACATTGTAACAAGTGCGACTCCTTCTCGCATAAAAAGATTGTTCCGAAACTCTCGGATTATAGGAAAGAGATTTCGTTTAGTGCATGTGTTCTTTGGTGAAAAGATTTTTGAAGTAAGCACATTTCGTTCTACTATAGATGGCTCTGTAGGTAACGTATTTGGCTCTATGGACGAAGATGTTATGAGACGAGATTTCACTCTGAATGCGCTTTATTACGACCCTTTAGAAGAACAGGTGATTGACTATGTTGGTGGGGTAGAGGATATTAGAAATTCTGTTTTACGCCCTGTAATTCCGCTAGAAAATATATTTGTTGATGACCCTGTGCGAATGCTTCGGGCTGTAAAGTATGCTGCTACTACAGGCTGTAAAATGTCTTGGAAGCTAAAACATAAAATCAGAAAATCTGCACACCTCTTATCTCCTGTTTCGCCCTCAAGATTAACGGAAGAGCTTTTAAAAATTGTTAATAGCGGACATGCGTATGATATAGTTTCTCAAGCTCTTGAAACAGATTTGTTTATGTATTTACAGCCGTCCGCAACTTCCATGATGGCGACTAGTAAAGAGTTTGAACGAAAATACCTCAATAGCCTAAAAGCCTTAGATGAGTTTGTTTCTCAAAATCACGATTCGCGATTAGGTGAAAAGTTGGTATATCTTATTTTTGATTTTATATCAGGGCTTACGGATTGGAATAAAGAAATAGAGGTTTCTCCGCAAGCGGGGGAATTGTATGTGCGTACATGGCACGATTGCCGAAACTTCGTATTGCCGATGAATCCGCAAAGAACAGAGCTAGAATGTGCTATTCGATTAGCATTGAGAAAAATAGGTGTATCTATTCGTCCTATGGCTACTGTTGAAAAAGAGAATAAAAAAGAGCCAAGAATGCGCTCTAGCCGTCGTGGTCGAAAGCGAATTACTAACAAGCACTAAAATAAAGCCCATACTATCGCTTTAGAACTCGATAATATGGGCTTTATTTTAGTAAGCTATTGTCTAGCTTTGGGCATTTCGTTAATCAAAAGAGCTACTTCATCTTCTGTTGTACGCAAGCTCCGTGCTATTTCGTCGTTTGACCAGCCCATTTGGCGCAGTTTTGCAACTCTTTCTCTTGTTGCGTCTGAGCTTTTTGCGCCAGCTAGTTTTTTATATTCTGTGTTGGTCATAAGCACATAGGTGTTCCCTATGTCATCAGTTAAGAAAACAGGAGCTCGTCCTGCCATTCTTTCGACTTCTTTTAGATGGTCTTTTAAGTCTGAAATTGGTCTAATCTGTGTCATAGTTTATATTGTACTTGTTTTTTTGTGTCGTTTCAACTATTATTATAAGTAAGAGGAGATAATCTATGAAAAAAAAGATATTTCTTTCGCTTGTATTATCTGTATTTGCTTTTTGTGCAACTGCAAAGAGTTGGGAAAACTATGCAGGAATAGGCGTGAATGTACCTTTTTCAATGATGAATGCAAGTTTGGAAAACTCAAGCGATGCAAACGATGAGGATAGAAACATTACTCAAATTGGCTATGGCGCAGAAGTTCAGTATATCGGTGTACATTCAAATGGTTTTTCGCTGAAGACAGATTTTTCTGTAGGTTGCATAACATCTGATGATATTGATGTTCAAAATTATAGCAGAAATGTCGGATTTTATGAAAATTTGGCTATAGGGCTAGGCTATTCATTTATTCATACGGATACTTATCTTTTGGGGCTTGCTGCGATGGGCGGAGTTGAAATAGCACAGTATTCAGATGATTGAAATAGAGATAAAGATGATGTGAATCATAATTATACAGATTCAATTTCGCTTGTTTCTGTAAGCGTTGGCGGTGATATTTTTTATGTATACAATATAGGTCGCCGTTTTGGATTTTTTGGTAACATCGGTGCAAGATACGTTCCTTTAGGGGCTGGGAAAAGAGAATTTCGAGATAAATGGGTGGTGAGCAATATCACCAATTCTAAAACGGAGCAATTCGATATAGATATTGCAGGTAAGTTTATAATAAATCCAACTTTTGGCGTGATGTGGCATTTCTAAAATGATTTTTTTACATAATTTTTTTTCTAGTAAGTTTTCTAAATATATCTCTTGTTTGCTTGTTGTGTATTTGCTTTTTGTTGCATTTTCATGTTCGAATTCAAAATCTACATCATTATCAGAAAATCAATTATTTTCTATAAAATACGGTAGTTTTGAAAACGAAATCTTGCTGTTCAATATAAATAAAGTTGGTGATATAAATACAAATATCGCAATGCGAGATGGCTTCTTTTTTATTGCAAATGGAGAGGCGAAAAAGATTATCGAGATGAACTCTTATGGAAATGTTTTGAATCTTTTTTATAACAACGAAAATAATCCTGTACCGTCGTTTGCAGATGAAAAAGATAATACACGTCTAAATATATCTACACAAAGAGCTACAGAGTATCCTTTTAATAATATAGGTCCTATAGCGGTAGATTCAAGAAAATATTTATATGTGGCAGATACGCTTCCTCTAGAAAGACAGCAGCAAGATGATGAGCATTCTTTGCATCTTGCAGAAATAGTATTAGTATTTGATGAAGATGGTGGGTTTGTAAACTATTTAGGACAGAATGGACGTGGTGGCGACCCTTTTCCTGCAATCAAATCCATATATACTAATGCACAAAATGAATTGATTGTGGTTTGCTATACGAATAGCGGGCTTGATGTATTTTGGTATACACCAAATGGAGATTTACAATATACGATACATTTAGCACCGTCAAATATTCCAAATCCGTATGAAGATACAGAGGGCGTGTTTATTACTCTTGATAATGTTGTGCCTGATTACAATGAAAAAAAATTGCACATAAAGGCGGATTATTATGTCAGCTCTATAGACTCTGCATCTAAAGTTTTGGCGGGTGTTGATTATGACGCTACTATTTTGCACACCTTTGATATTCCTTCATTGATGTATACATCTTCACTCAATATTTCTCCGTATACGCAGAGTTCTGCAGAGGGGTTGGCAAAAGTAGAGTATAACGAACCGTATAATTTTTTAGGCATTACGGCGAGCGGTTGGTTCTTTTTTATGATTGCAGATGAATTTGGCTATACGGTGCAAATGGTGCAAGAAGACGGACAGAAGATATTGAAGAGGCATTTTGATGTAGATAGAAGTAAGATTTTGTATTATTCGTTTAATTTAAGCGATAACGGCATTATTTCTGCTTTATTTGCAAAAAAAGATGAAGCTGTTGTGAATTGGTGGCGTACAGACCAGCAAATTGACGCAATAAGGAAGAATTAAACTATGCAAGATGATACTATAGACGGTTATACGGAGGGAGAAGAACCGTTAGTTTTCCATTACAGCCGAGAAGAACGACTAAAAAAAGCACCTCAAAATGTCAGAGATTACTATGAAGGTAAGATGAATGTGAAGCGAGGTTTGTTGAAATCGCTTATTGCGACAAAGGCTAATCAGTATATGTTGTTTTCTATTGCGCTTTGTATGACTGCTATCTTTATGGTCAGCAAGTTTGGAGCGGATAGCGAAAAAAATAGTATCGGTGGCACAAATATAGAACTTAGTGCTTTTAAATATAATAATTAAACTCATTATAATTATTTATCTAAGTCTGCATACTTGGAAAGCATTTTCATTTAAAGTGAAATAAAGGTAGTCATTTCCTTGAACGCAGGTCATATTAAAATCGATAGCTTTTCCTTCAGGATAAACAATAACGAGCCAATCACCTCCAAGCTTTTTTTTAACACCTTGAGCAGTTTTATTACTTATTGGAGTTAATCCACTTTGAATAATACTCATAGCAGTCTCAACAATACCATTTTGTTCATTTTGAGTAATACCTGATCCTCTTCTTATTAATTTAAAAGCTGGTTGAGCTGCAGTTGTAGCAAAGGTGCTTTGTTCAGCAGAATATGTTGGTTGTTCATAAGAAGCTGTGTAATCTGTTGTTGTTTCATAGTTAGCAGTTGATTCGAATTGGTAATTTTGAGAAGTAGTATAATCAGCGGAAAAATCAGTGGTTGTAGCAGGAACATCAATGGATGGGACGTTCATATATATAGGTTTGAGATATTTGGGAGGAAGAGTGATCATGTTTTGTGGCTCCATCTTTTTATATTAATTATTTGACAATTTTTTTTAATTCCTTTACCAAAGTCATATTTAGTTCTTTCAGTTTTAATTCCATCAACAATATCCGAATCTTTTTCAATCGCAGCTAATCTTTTTATTATTTTTTTTCTCTGTTTGAAAAATAATTCATCGTCCATTCTATTATAGTACTGTCCGAATTTGATTAAATTAGCAGTAGATTGTTTTAACCATATTTGCCCATTTGATTTTTTATTTATTTTTATTTTTCTTAAATTTGTGTCATTCATTTTGTGTAAAGGACCTAATATTTTATTGTAATCAATTTGAGTTATTCTGTTTTTTTCCATATTTTCTCCGTCAATTAAATTATCTATCTTTTTTATTGGGTCTTCTCTTTTTTGAAAAATGTCAGTTATATTTTCGCTTTCTCTATCTAATAAAATTTTGTAACGCTTTATTCTTTTTATCATATTCATAGAATTTCTTTGAGTATCACGCAAGGTCTTTGCTAAATTAAAAAAATTTGAAATAGATTTATTAAAATCTTTTTTTGTGGTTTTATTTTGATTTGTTTTTAAAGTTTTGGAAACTGATGTTGAATTATTAATTTGACTTTCACTTGTTTTTAAAATTGAATTCGATTTATTTTGCTTAGTCATAAATGAATTATTTGTTTTAGAATCGTCTAATATTTTATTTGGTTTTATTATATCTCTAAATTTATATTTTTTCAGAAGATAAATGTATCTTTCTCTTCCTGAAGATAATTTAAAATTTTTTATTTTTTTATATTTATTTTTATAGTTATTACTTTGCTTTGTTTTCATATCTTTCATTTTTCTTTTGAAAAATGAATTATTAGCTGAAGTTTTAATATTATTATTTAATATTATTTTTGTCACTTTATTTGGTTCTGAAAATACTTTTAAAGACTTACTTGATTTTGATTCTGAATTTCTTAAATTATTTTTGAATTTTAATATTTTATATTCATCTACTAATTTAAAAGTTTCTCTATTTATAATATTTTTAGAATTTCTTATAGTAAGATCCATAGGCATAAATGGGTCATTTATTTGCACTTTTAAAAAAGGTAATAAACGATTTTCTTTTTCAGTTTTGAGATTTCGGTAAAAAATATCCATTTATAGTTATTAAAGTATTCATATTAAAAGAATAAAAAAATAATATTATAAATTGATATTTATTTGAAATATTACAACTGGGGATTGGGGATTGGGGATTGGGGATTGGGGATTGGGGATTGGGGATTG
>CALDID010000012.1 GCA_937901865.1 uncultured Treponema sp. | reverse complement strand
AGCATGCTAAGAAAACCAATTTTTATGCAAGAAAATTTGAATCCAAATGAAAATTTGAATTTAAGCAAAGAACAAACAATAAAACAATCTTTAATTAAAAACGAAGAAGAATCTTTAAAAAAAGAAGATTTTAATGAATTTGCTAAATCAACATTGGATAAAATCAAAAATGATGAAAAAAATTATGAAGCACAAACCAAGCAAACTAATTCTGAAGAAAATAATAACAAATTTATTTTTAAATATAAAGATTTTCATAATATAAATAATAACTTAATTATTCTTCCATCGACTATATATCCTCCGTTTTTTATGTTTAGGTCATTTAATTTAGAAAATCATAAAGAAAATAATGAAAAGAAAGAATTACAAAAAAGAGGAAGAAAAACTAAAAGAGAAGATTCTGAAATTCCACATAATAAATTTGCTAATGATAATTTAAGAAAAAAAAGCAAACATATAATATTATCTGAAATTTTAACATTTTTAAATTTGAAATTGAAAGAGATATATAAAAATAATTTAGGAAATGGAATTTTATTGAGACAATTATTAACTTTAAATCATAAAGAAAAAGCAAATATTAATATTATAGAAAATCAAAATTTTATCAAAAAAACTCTTCAAGAAATATTTTCAGAAGACATTAGTAAAAGATATGATAACAAGCCTACACCCAACCAGAGACGATACTGGTTCATGGTGCGCGTGCTAATAGTCTTGACGCTGGCGATTATAGGATTCGTATCGTGGGCCCTTTCCAATAAGTTTATTGAGTCAAATTCTGAATTATTCGCTTCTATACTTGCCCTAATGGCAGCTGTGCTTACTTTCTATCTGAATGAGCAAAGCAAGATACACCTTCTTGCGAATGAGGAAGCTACCAAAAAGAAACTATATTTCTCTGAGTTCGAGGACCTGCTAAGGCACCTGGAGGCCAACCTGAAAGTCATGATAGAGATACGGAGGCAGATGGACATGAACGAGGGGAAGATGCCTGCAAGCATTCATTTTGTCAACCTCTCGTGGCCCCAAAGCTCTTGTTTGTTTTCAGCTTTTGAAGCTCCGTCGCTAGAACCTGCACAGCACGGCTTAACAAAAAGAGGAAACTTTAGAGTATCGATTGCCTTTGCAATAATCTCATCATACGCTTTTGAGTCTGCAAGGTCGCACCTTTCAAGGCAAATGTACGGAACAACAGGCAGCCCAGCTTGTCGCCAAATAGCTTTTGTTTTTTCCTTGTCCATTGTAAGCGCACTAGAAAGCGTTGCACACCCTACATACGCCACCCCAGCCATATCAAACAGCCCTTGAATTGTGCCGTCTTCGCCATAAGTACCGTGAAGCACAGGAAAAGCGACATCACAAACAATGTTCTTGCCGTTTGCGAAAAAAGCCCCTTCTGCTTTTCCTCCAGGAACTACAGAAACCGCCATAGTAGCGTCTTCTACAATAACGAAACCTGCATTCACATCTTTTTTTATTCGCTCTAATTCACTTTCGCTTTGCAAGTACCATTTGCCTTCTTTTGTGATAGCGATAAGTGAAACAGTATGCTTTGTGCTGTCGATGTTGCGAGCTACAGCCGCTGCAGAGCGCAATGAAACTTCGTGTTCTCCTGATTTTCCGCCGTAAAAAATAACAACGTTCATAACCTAACCTCTTTTATAACCCATTTCGTTCAAAGCCGCCTTTGCCTCGTTTATTTCGTCATAAGGCATAACGCGGTCTTTGAAAATTATCGAATTCTCGTGTCCTTTTCCAAGAAGAAGCACGATGTCGTTTTTTTGTGCGAGTGAAAATGCTTTTCGGATAGCTTCTTTTCTGTCGGAGATGAGAAGCAGATTTTCACCCTTTCTCATGCTATCGTTTTTCAATGCGCCTGCCGCAATTTCTTCAAGAATCGCGATAGAATCTTCTTGTCGAGGGTCTTCGTCTGTCAAAATGACCGTATCGCAGAACTTTGCGGCAATCTCGCCTTGTAATGGACGCTTTACCCTGTCCCTCTCTCCGCCAGAGCCGAACACACAAATCATCTTTCCCACACAGCGATTTTTGATGGGAGGAAAAATTGTTTCAAAACTAGACGGAGTGTGTGCATAATCAACAATGACCTCGAACGGCTGCCCCTCATCGACAACCGTCATGCGACCTTTTACCGAAGTCAGACCAGTACATTTTTCGCATACTTCTCGCGCACTAATGCCAGTCATACGGCTTACAGCGATAATTGCCGCCGTAATGTTGTACGCATTAAATGCACCGTGCACTCCTGCTTTTACTTCAAGATGCCCTGTGTTTGCGCTGTGAGAAAAGCCCTCGACTGCGTGAATTGTGTAGGCAATGCCGAAACGTGCAGAAGCTATGTTGCGAGCTGAATAATACGGAATATCGTTCGGGATTTTTGGCAATGCGTCTGCTTCAAGTGCATTTTCTGCGGCAGATTTTCCTGCTTTTCCCTCGGTGGTAAATCCGACCACGTTCTTTGTTGTCGAATGAATAAAGTATGTTGCGGCAGGGTCTTCGAGGTTCACAATGCCAAACGATTCGACTTTTCTTTTTTCGCCTAAAATAATCTTTTCGTGGCTGTATTTATCAAGCGCGCGGAAAAGATTTGCCTTGTCGCTTTTGTATTGCTCGTAAGTGCCGTGAAATTCAAGATGTTCGAGTGTTACATTCATAAAAATGCCGCAGTCAAACTCCACGTCGCCCAAACGGTTCAATTTTTCAGAAAGCCCGTGGCTAGAGGACTCAACGACTGCATATTCACAGCCATTTTGCACCATTTCATATAATTCTCTTTGCACAATCGGAGCTTCTGGCGTTGTCTGATGTTCTGGATTTGCGAGAGCCTCGCCGCCGAAAGAATATTGCACGGTTGAGAAAAATCCTGCTTTCTTTCCGCACAGGCGCAACAGTTGCCAAATAAAGCTGACGGTAGAACTTTTTCCCTCTGTACCCGTAACGCCGATAACAGCGAGTTTTCTTGACGGATAATCATAGAAGCACGCCGAAACAGGCGACATCGCAAATCGGGCTGATTTTACCTGTATGAATGCGGGTGCGCATTTTGCTTTTTCGCAGGCGGTTTTTATTTTGTTTGTAAGCTCTTCGCTAAAAGGCTCGCTACTTCCCTCAAAGATGATTGCAACAGCTCCGTTTTGTATTGCAGACGGAATAAAAGAATTGCCGTTAGAGTGCGTGCCTGGGAGCGCGAAAAAGAGAGAACCTGCTTTGACGTGCCGAGAATCGAATTCAAGTGAGTTGACCTTGATTTCAGACGCTTCTTTTGACGGTACGCCGTCGATTTGATAAAAAAAATGTTCAAAAGAGCCTAAAAGCTCTGAAAGTGTCTTTTCCATTTTCTTTTCCACAAAAAAGATATTTTGTTACAGATATTTTCTATCAGCGTTCATTTATATTAGCGTTAATAGATAGATATTGCAATAACGATAAAAATAATTACCAGTTTTTGATTGCGAAATGCGCAAAATACGCCACCGCCACAATCACTATCGACGAAAGCACTGCCGCCCAAATAAAAAGCCACATCACTAACGCCGTGATACACAAGTTTTTGCCGATTTTTGCCTGCGTTGCTCTTTCGGATTTCCTGCCAATGTTAGAAAACTTAATCCCGATTATTTCAAAAAAAATCACTGCGCCGACAATAAAGCTCAAAATCCCTATCGCAAGGCTTGCTGTTGCATACTCTCTGCCGTCGTCCTGTTTAGCCTCTTCTTTTCTCTTTTCACTAAGGATACGCTCTTCTTCTTGACGCACAAAGTCGTCAGCTGTCTTTTTCTTTTTCGACATTTTATGCCCTCAGTCCTTTCGTTAAGTGTAAAATAAAGTGTAGAAAAATGTGAGTATAATCTAGCAGATTTACAAACTTTCTGCTATAGTCTTTTTCTATGTACGAAGTTAGAGTAACGGCAGATTTTGCCGCAGCACATTTTTTGAAAGATTATAACGGGAAGTGCGAAAATTTGCACGGACACAACTACACTGTTTATGCTCACGTCGCAGGCGATACGCTAGATGATGGCGGAATGTTGTTGGATTTCACAAAGCTCAAAGCCTGTCTTCGCGAAGTCTGCGCCCGATTAGACCACACAAATCTAAACGATATGAGCGTGTTCTCTCAAAATCCGAGCGCGGAGCGAATCGCGAAATACATCGCCGATAGCCTTCTTGAAAAATTGCCTGAATTGCAAAAAGCTGAAAAAGACTCTGCTACTAAAAAAGGCTCTGCCTTCTTAAAAGCGGTCGATGTGTTTGAAACGCCTACGAGCCGCGCTCGATATTTGTTATAGCCGCTATCGTTAAAAGTGTTCAAGACGAGAGAGGAGTTTATCGAGCTTCTCTCCGTACTCTTTATCGGCCGCCCAAGTGCCTGCAAGCTCAAAAACCGTCGGTGCTCTGCCTTTTTTTACCCACTTATATCGATTATCCACAAGCTCATTATGAAGCGGCGTTCCCTCAGGATACGCATACGCCTGCAAATGCTGAATGTGCGCCCTTACTCCGATTTCCTCGCTTTCAAAAAACTCGCCAGGGTGTTCCGCATCAATCGCGCCGAGCCCGCAATAATTGTGCATTTCTGGCGTTACGAGATTGCCGAAAGTCAAAAAGCCTGTTTCGTGGCACATCTGCGCAAATGCACAATCGCTGTTAATTCCCTCTGCGCTCGCCTCCGTAATATAAAGCCCCGCCAATCGAGCCACTTCGTCCCGATTCGCGCCAGGATTATTCTGCATAAAAAACGCCGCAAGCTCTGCCTGTGTTTTTATACCCTTGTCGCTAAGATTGCGAGAAATCGGCACAATCTCTCTGCCGCCTTGTTGGTTTTCCGTGTATTCTGCTGGCAATTTTTTGGTAGAAACACACGATGTCAGTACGAAGAAAACGCAAAGAACTATCGCCGATAGCCCTGCTTTGTTAAAATGATTAGAAGTATACATAAAAATAGTATCGGTTTTTTCTCTCTATCTCGATAACACTCTGTGAATTGAAACTGTCGTTCTAAATCAATAGAATATACATTAGGGAGTTACTTATGAAACTATATTCTAAACATCATCTCGTTTGGACGGTTATAATCAGTGCATTGGTTGGGGCATTTATTTCCTTTTTGACTATGCGCACCTTTCAGCCGCAGCAGGCACAGCAGCCACAGGCTGTTTCTCAAGACGTTTCTCAACAGACAGAGGCTGTTTCTCAAGAGCAATCGTCGGCTGTTTCGGAGGGCGAAAAACAGGCTATGCCTGCTGTGGCGGTGGCGGCGAAAAATGGCGTGGGCTACACCGAAGACGAGGCGCAGAACGTCGGCGTATACGAAAAATGCAATGAAGCCGTCGTGAACATCACCACGCAGACGATGAGCTACGATTGGTTTTATCAGCCTTTGGGCTTGCAGGATTCAGGAAGCGGCTCTGGCTCAATCATCGACAAGCGCGGCTATGTTGTTACAAATGTGCACGTCATCGAGAACGCGGCGAAAATCACGATTTCTCTTGCAGACGGCACGAGCTACGAAGGCAAAGTTGTCGGCAGCGACAGCGAATGTGATATTGCCGTCTTGAAATTCGATGTGCCGTCAAACGTAACCTTGAAGACGATTGAGTTCGGCTCAAGCGACAATCTCAAAGTCGGGCAAAAGGTCATCGCAATCGGAAACCCGTTCGGCTTGGAGCGCACTATGACGACGGGCATCGTGTCGGGACTCGGTCGCCCGATTCAAGAGAGCAACGGTCCTTTAATCCGCAATATGATTCAAACCGACGCGGCGATAAATCCAGGCAACTCTGGCGGTCCGCTCCTCGACTCTGCGGGCAAAATGATTGGCATTAACACGATTATTTATTCAAGCTCAGGCTCATCTTCGGGCGTTGGCTTTGCGATTCCCGTATCGACGGCGCGCCGCGTGGTAACCGATTTGATTCAATACGGCAAGGTGAACCGCGGAGTTTTGAACGCGACGATGTACCCTGTTTCGACCTTGACGCGTTATGTTCGCTTCCCGTCAAACGTGAAAGGCGGCATTTTGATTAGCGAAGTGAGCGCGGGCAGCAATGCGGAAAAAGCGGGCTTAAAGGGCGGCACTCGCGAAAATGCGCTGAACCTTCGCACGCGGCGCGGCATCATCTCGATTTACGTTGACGGCGACATCATCACGGCGGTGGATAACATCAGCGTGAACACGCAGGCGGATTTCGATAGCGCGCTCGAAGACAAACGCCCCGGCGACACGGTAACGCTCACGGTCTACCGCAACGGCAAAACGCAAAAAATCCGCGTTACCCTCGACGGCAACACCGAAACAAGCATTTAGCAAGGAGGGGCTATGTTGGCAACTGCAAGGGGCTATTATGACGGCTCGCACATTGTTTTGACTCCGCCTGTCGCATTTGAGCGGGGGCAGGAAGTTATAGTAACGTATTCCGTTGCTTCTCCTGCGAAAAAAGATGTGTTTTATTCAGAAAGCAATATGCGTGCAATCGATAAGAGCCTAGAGGAATTACGCGACGGAAAAGTCGTTGTGAAATCGTTTGAAGAACTTGAGGCTCTTGAAAAATGAGCAAACTCACATAATAGACCTGTTCGGAAACTATAGTTTTTATGTAGCAAGGGACTTAAGTCCCTTGTCAAAGCTATATTATCGAACAGGTCTAATAAAAAAGGTGGTGTTACGGAAAGTATTCTGTCGTTATCGGGCTCGACCCGTTTTTTACGCAGAATTATGCTGTCATTATCTCACCTTGACCCGATAATCTGAGGCACAGCCTCTTTTTCAAAACTGCCTAGAACAGATAGATTCCCGTGTCAAGCACGAGAATGACAGAAAGGTTGAGCATACTTTGCCTGTGTAAAGCAGGCTGTGGCTGTGAAAATCTGCCTATGGCTGTTGAAAAACTGGCGGTGCCTGTGTACAATGAAAAATATGTTTTCAGATACTCATTTTCATTATAAAATGGCTACACGGGAGCGCGGGGTAAACGGCAAAGAGGTGCTTGAAGCTCTTATCGCGCGGGGTACATTCTTTGCTCAAGACATCGGCACGCATTGCGATGATGTACAAGCTCGCTACGAGGCAATAGAAGAAGATATTGCGAGCCTTGACAAAGACGCTCAAGAAAAAGCGCACAAAATGATTCACTATAGCGCAGGCATTTGGCCAGCAGAAGAGGCGATAAAAGAGCGTGAAACGCAGGTAAAACGGCTTGAAGACGAGATAAATGCGTTTGAAAAGAGGACGGGACAAAAAGTCATTTCACTCGGTGAGTGCGGGCTTGACCACCATTGGAACAGCGAGCACGAAGCCGAATTCGACAGCGATATGATAGCTGCTGAAAAAGAGATGTTTGAAATGCAATTAGAGCTTGCGAAAAAACTTTCTTTGCCTGTTATCGTGCATAGCCGCGACGCTGCAAGCGATACGATTGATTGCATAAAGAGAGTAGGCTACGACAAGGGCATTATTCATTGCTATTCGTACGGAATCGAGGAAGCGAGAATCTTTTTAGACAGAGGCTGGTATATCAGCTTTTCGGGGTCGATTACCTATACAAAAAAGCGAAATATGGAAGATATGCGCGCTCTGTTGCGTTTTGTGCCGAAAGAAAGGCTTTTGCTTGAAACAGATGCTCCGTATTTAGCTCCTGTTCCGCTTCGTGGCAGCGTGAACAATCCCGTAAACGTAAGCCATACCTATCAGTTTTGTGCCGATATGCGCTTAGAAAAAGCGGAGGAGTTAAGCGAGGCGGTAGACGCAAATATCCGTGCGCTCTATGCTCTGTAATTTTTATTCGATAGTTCTTCGACAGCGAAGTGATACTGTGTTAAAATAAAACTATGAAGCAGATACTTAAAAAATTATGGTGTGCGCTTGGCGTTGGGCTGTGTGTGCCGTTTTTTGCAAACGCGAACGGTGTGGAGTCTTATGCAAATCAAAGCAGTGCATATTTGAGAAATCCGAGTTGTAATACGCTGTACTCTTCTCCTGAAGCTGTGTTTTACAATATCGCTGGAACGGCGTTTATGGCGGACGGGATTTATGTGCATATAGGTAATCAACTTGTTTTCAAAGAGTACACGAACGAAGCGAACGGCATACAATACACCGATGACGAAAATGAATATCTGTTTCCTAGTTTTTCTGCAGTGTATAAAAGCGGCAAAATTGCTTTTTTCGGCTCGTTTGCGGTGTATGGCGGCGGCGGTTCACTTAAATATAATGACGGAAGCGCATTGACAGCAGGGATTTTGTCTGAAGCCTCTCTTTCATCTCAAAGCGAAAGCGATAAATATACACAGCGCGCCTCTTCTGCAAGCGATGAAGCAAAGGCTCAAAAATACACCGCGACTGCGCAAAAATACGCACATATCGCAACGGCTCTTTCGGCTGCAATCGAAAACCATTCTCTTGATGTGTATTCTCGCTCGTTTGGGGAACAGTTGGGACTGTCTTTTTATTTTAATCAATATATCTCTGCCTCCGCTTGTTTTCGCCTTTTGCAAGGGCAACAGAATGTAAAAATTGCTTGTGATGATTCGCTGTTTGTTTCTGCAAATGGCGGAAGTGAAATAGGCTTTCAGGCGGCTGGCTGGGGATATTCTTTTGTGTTGGGGGTACACGCAAAGCCACTAGAAGACCTTGATGTAACAGTGCAATATCAAACTAAAAACGCAATGCAGTATGAGTATACACGGGTTTATGGAGAGTTGACCGAAGTACTCGGCTATGAAAAGGGGAGCAAGTTTCATTCTGATTTTCCTGCGGTGTGGAATCTCGGCATAGGCTATCAGCTGCTTGATGAGCTGTATATAAGCGCGAACTTTAATGCGTATAAGGAAAGCGATATAAAGCTCAACGGCAGTTTTCAAGATGGAAAATATAATGATAGCTTTGAAGTTGCCATTGGCGCAGATTATCAAGTGTTAGATTTTCTTTTGATAAGCATCGGCGGCGTATTTACACGCACAGGCGGCACTGCAGAAGTGAATAATATTGTAAATCCTGCGCTCAATGCTTTTTCTCTCGGAACTGGTGGCACGGTGAAATGCAACAAAAACGTGAGCATTGAACTCGGCGGATTGTATTCGTATTTTATAGAGCAAGAATATGAGGGCGTTATATTAAACAAAAAGGCTCTCAATACAGCTTTAGCGATAAACATAAAGCCGTTTTAGGTTTGAAATAATTGAAAAAAAGTGGAGTTGGTACCAAAGGTATGCTAGAATGTCATTATTGGGCTCGACCCGTTTTTTACGCAGAATTAAGCTGTCATTATCGGGCTTGACCCGA
>CALDID010000011.1 GCA_937901865.1 uncultured Treponema sp. | reverse complement strand
GTACACTTTTTCCAATATCTGAACCTGGATTTATCATTTTTTCATATGTTTCTTTAGGTATTTCACATATAATTGGACTTATTATATCATCTTCATTTTTCTGCCATTGTCCTGCTTTAAAGTAGAGTTTCTTTCGATTCCCTGTAAGTTTGTTGTCTGAACATCAGACCAAGACAATTCCATTGAATGCAAGAAATCTTCCATACAAGCGCGGAGGGTAATGCGAGCTTCGTCCTCAAGGTAGAGGGCGCGTGGGCACTGGTAT
This sequence comes from uncultured Treponema sp., assembly GCA_937901865.1. GTDB lineage: Bacteria > Spirochaetota > Spirochaetia > Treponematales > Treponemataceae > Treponema_D. Next base: position 14,699 of record CALDID010000011.1, on the reverse strand, counting down.
GTAATGCGAACAACGCCTCCAACTGGAGTATATTGAATTTCAACAGTTGCCGTATTCTTTGACTTTGTGTGATATTCAGGGTGTGTGTTATCAACCTGAATAATCTTTGTTCGTGTGTCTACAGGAGTATCTTCTTTTTCAATCTTCTCCTGCTCTGTTTCCATACCGTTTACATCTGTCTGTGCAAACGCACAACCAAAAGCAATCAGTCCAACAGCAATAACTGCCAATACCTTTTTCATAGGAAAACCCCCTGTGATAAAAACATAGCCACCTTTTTCAAGGGTTGCTAAAATTTAGAATATACTACTATTCTATCCACTTCTAGAAAAAAATCAAGCTCTAGCTTGTATTGTCCAGAACTTACATACATTCTCGGCTCTTTGAACAGCAGCACTCTGCCGCTTACCTCTTTTGGTTTGTTCTTAAGCCGTTGGTGTACATAATTATATACTGCATCAAGAATAGCATCTTTGTATGCATCTTTAATGCCTTCAAAGCCTTTTTTTTGCTCTCCGCTTCCTCTTCCTTTTACTTGAGGGTGGGCGAGTGCTGACCAATGGTCAAAATATTTTTTTTGCCCCTCACTTCTCTCAAAATCCACCCAAACGGTTAGGTTCGGTTCTTCTATGAGCGGAGAAGAATAGAGTGGGCGTTCTTTTGTTTCTGAAAAAGATTGTATCGTTTCTACTTCAAAGTATTCTTTAACTCCACGAGCCTTATCGCCTGGCGTATAGTCAAACTTCCAGCCGTAGACCATACCGTCAAGAATAAATGGCGCGCTTTCTTTTATTCTGTTCACTGCATTTTGAAACACATCGCCTTCTTGTTTTTCAATTCCTGGATATGCATCAAGCGGGGCCCATAGTTTTATGTGAATAGTGTTTCTGAACGAAGGTTGTTGAGAAAATATTTCTATAGGGCAATAAACGAGAAACAATATAAAAAAGGTACAAAAGTATAAAACGTTTTTCATATTATCTCCTATAGACCTCTTTCCAAATCTTGAGAGGAGATATACCCATTCTTACTTTTATATACAAATACGCAAACACGAAGCCGAATAAATGCGTTGTATGCGCAATTCCTGCTTTAAGCCCAAATACCTGGCTTATCAAAGCGATGATAGTATATACAAGAACAAGCATAGGGGCAGGGAGAGGAACGATATAGAATACTAAGATTTGCGCACGAGGAAATATAGTTGCATACAAAAGTAATAGAGCATACAGCGCACCACTTGCACCAATAAGCGTAACTCCATACAATCCAGTGAGGTAGTATATTACCATAGAAGCAACGCCACTCAAAAGCCCCGTGAGAAAGTAAAAGAGCAAAAACTCTTTTGTTCCTATCGCTCGCTCTACCATTGTGCCGAAAAGCCCCAAGCCGAACATATTAAACAGCAAATGCTGAGCTGAGCCGTGAACAAACATATATGATATTGCCTGCCACCACCAATGACGGCGAAGAAGTCCATAGAAGTTCATTCCAAAAACGATATTCGTCATCGGCGAAAAAAGGCTAAAAATATATGCTAAAAGATTTATTCCTATCAAAATAAAAACGGCTGCATGATATGTGTATCTGAAAGGTTTTCTCACTGAACTCATTTTACAACCTTCATATACGATACTTTGTTTCTGCCAGTCTTTTTAGAGTTGTACATAGCTTTATCGGCAAAGTCTACGAATTGCTTTGGAAGCGGCACACCTGTATTTACATTGCCGTCGTAAGAGGTTACACCTGCGGAAATGGTAACTTTTAGCGTCGTATTTTCATAGCAGAAGTCTTTTTTCTCTACCTTCATTCGTATCCTTTCGGCAACAAGCAGCCCGCCTTTTATGTCCGTATCGCGCAAAAGCACAGTGAACTCCTCTCCGCCATAACGCCCCGCCACGTCTTCGCCTCTTATGCTTTCTCTGATAATCTTTGAAACTTCCTGCAAAATATAATCGCCGCAAGCGTGCCCGTATGTATCATTGACGCTTTTGAAGTGGTCAATATCGAACATAACAACAGCAATCGAAGTCTTTTGCTCACTTGCAGAACTCAAGGCATCAGCAAGCATATTGAAAAAGTAATATCGCTGTTTTAAATGCGTCATTAAATCCGTAGAAGAGCGTTCTACTAATGCGCTATTGTTTATTGCAATAGCGGCAAGAGAAGCAATAGAAATAATTTGCTTTTTTTCATAATCAGAATATTCTGTTCCCTCTCCTAAATCAATCCTTTCGCCTAGCATAAGGATACCGTTTAGGTTCTTTTTTATCAGTAACGGCACTATAAGAGTTGGCTTTAGAGAGGAAATCATTTGTATGTATGAGTCATCTTCTAAGCCGTCTTTGAGGTCTTCAAGAGTATATGCCTTTTCGCTTTCGCTTAATTTTGCAATGAGGGGGTGATTAAAAGGGATAACGTAGTTTCCGCCAGGAATAATATTCATTCCGTTGTAGTTTTCTGAAAGTTTAAAGCAGTCAGAATCGAAAGAATCCATTATAAACACAAGAGAACCCAATACATGCATTTGTCCCATGCAAATATCGAGCATAGCACCGATGAGAGTAGAAAACTGTAATGTAGAGCATAAGCTCCTTGATATTTCAAGAAGCTGTTGCAAATCAAAAATCTGCTTTTCGTACTCGTCTGATGTCACGTCTTTTACCTCATTATCGCTTAATCTTCCTGCATTGGTTCAAGGTCGCCTACAACAGCATAATTTTTCATTATCTCAAGGAACTCTCTCCACTTTGTATGCTGTTTTTCAAGCAAAAGGGTATTGTCGCGGTTTCTTGAAGAAAGCATAAGTACTTTCAGATTAGATATATTTTCGGGCGAAGGCTTCTTTATATCAAGCAAAAGTCCGCTTATATGAATGTGCATTTCATAAATAAGCGAGGTAATGTCTTGAATAAGCTCTTTTGCCGCATTATTTACGCTTGTAATTGTTTGCACAAGCTGCTTTACAAACTCTGGGTCTTTGTGGCTGTCTTTCAAAAAGCCCATAAGCACAGACTCATCAAAATGCCCGCCTTTGTCAAAGTTAGCTTCAAACTTAGCGATTCTTGCTTCAATATCCTTAAAAGCAAACACCGAAGCAGAAAATTCACTCTTATAGTTCGGATTGTTAAAAAAGCCCTCTACGACAATATCATTCATAAGCCCCTGTATGCCTGTTGTGCAGAACAAAGCCACAAAGGTCTTTATGATTTTAAGAGGCAATACCCAAACGAGAGAAGCTGGTGTATTCTTTTGCAACTGCTCATTTGTTTCAGAGTTATAAAACTTTAGCTCTAAAAGCGAATTGCTCTTTTCGCCGAAGAGTTTATTTACTTGAGCTGTAACAAGCTCGTCTTTGATTTCAAACTTTATGCGCGCATCATTTGCGATAAATTGCTCTTCCAAAAAACTAGCATACTTTTGCAGAGAAGAACTCTTGTAAGAAGCACTCTGCGCTTCAAAGTTCGGGTCTTTTTTTGAGAGCCGTATGAGGTCTTTTAGCACTTCTGGGCGCAAAATTTGCTTAAAGACAGCCGAAATCTTTTCAAAATTGACTCGTAAACGCTTTATTTCGTTCTCTGTTAGAGCTTTTCCGTGCAAATGGAGCGTTTCAAGGGCAATAACTGCGTCGCACATAGAAGCCTGCACTTCAAAATCTGCTGACAAATAGTATAAATCGAGTAAAATATGCTCAATTTTTGCAATCGGTGCAGGTTGGAATGTGGGCTTGTATGCAGCATTATCGCTCACAAAAGACGGGTCGAACACTCTCACCGCCGCAAGATAATTGAATTTGCAAATATCCGCAAGCTGATGAAGTCTGTCGATGACCGTTTGAATCATCGTGAAAGATGGAGTGTTAAACTCTTTTATCACTTTCTTGAGCCGTTGCTTTTGCAGCTCGAAAACTTGGTTTTCTGTGTATTTAGAAGTCTTTACCTCTTCTTTTCGGTTTTCAAAAGAAAGCGATTGTATAAGCTCTTGTGCTTCTTTAGAAAATCCTGTGAGAATAAGCTGTTCTTCATATTTCCAGCATTGCTTTTGGTCGCCGCTGTTTATCGTGCAGCTCAAAATATCGTGAATAGGCTTTGTATTTTCGTATAAGATATGGATAGCCTCTGCAAAGTTAGGTTGCACAAGCCCGCTCTTATACAAAACAGTCTTTTCAGCCTTTAATTTTGCCTCAATAGCGCGTAACTCCTGCCGCCGCTTTGCCTCTGGCGACGAGCCTAAAAAGATAGATTCAAAAATTCTTACAAATAATTCAACAATGCCCATACTACTTATATGTTATTAGGTGAAATTAAGATTTTCAAGTGAATTGAAAAATATCCTTATAATCTTTTCGGGAACAAGCACTCACAATTTTAGCTCTAAGTTTGTTTCCGCCTGCGATTCCCTTGCTATAAGCGCAAAATGCCTTTCTCATTTCCCTGCACGCCCATTCTTCACTGCCGTCTTTGCTTTCAAGCAAAAGAGCGTCTAGCTGTTTAAATCCTGCCTCAATTCTCTCTTTTGCTTCAATATCGTCATATCTGCCTTGTGTTAGAAACTGTTTTGTTTGCTTAAAGATGAACGGATTTCCCATTGCACCGCGCGCAAACATCACAGCATCGCAATCCGTTGTTTCAATCATACGTTTGCAATCTTCTGGAGAAAACGCATCTCCGCTCCCAAAAACAGGAATGACACGGCTTGACGAGCGCACAAAATCAACGAGTTCTTTTAATATCTGCCAATTCGACACGCCTGCATACCCTTGCGCCCTTGTGCGAGCGTGAAGCGTAATAGCGTCTGCCCCTGCCTCTAAAGCCGCTTGAGCCGCTTCTTTCCAAGTGATATGGCTATCGTCCCAGCCTGAGCGGATTTTGATTGTAACAGGCACTTTTTTTCTTTCACTATGCTCTGCACAGTACTCATCAACTCCCTGCTTCACTGCTTTTACGATAGCATACAGCCGCTCTGGTTCTTTTGTGAGCATGCTCCCAGCTCCTGTTTTTACGATTTTCGGAACAGGACAGCCGCCGTTTATATCGATTAAATCGCAGCTCGATTTCTCTAGCACTATTTTGGCACTTTTGCCCATTGTTTCGGCGTTTCCTCCGAAAATCTGCACGGCATACGCCTTTTCGTTCACCGCTCTAGCCATCATTTCTTCTGTCTTTTCACTGCCGCGCACTAATGCTTCACTCGACACCATCTCTGTGTAGCAAAAGTCCATTCCGCAGTCCCAACAGACAGCACGAAATGCCCTGTCGCTATATCCTGCAACAGGGGCCAAAAACAAATTGCCACCAAGCTCTAAATCGCCGATTTTTACGCTGTGATAAAGCGGTCTATTATCGCTCATTGTGTTCTCTATCTCCGCTTATTTACTCTGGCAGCTTAAAGACTTTGCAGCTGTTTGCCCAAAGCTTTACGCAAAGCTCTTCTAAGTCCATATTGAGCATTTCTGCTAAAAACTTTGCGGTAGCTGGCAAATATTCAGGCATTGTTCTTTTCTTTGCTCTATAGACCGCAGGAATCATAAACGGGCTTTCAGTTTCAATTAACATTCGCTCTACAGGAATGTTCAAAACAGTTTCGTGTAGATTTCGTGCGTTGCGATACGTCAAATTGCCTGCAAAAGAAAAATACACATTGAGATTTTCTTTCAAGCACTTTTTTGCATATGCCGCATTCTCTCCATAGCAATGCAAAATAGCACCCGATTCAGGAATACGCTCTTTGAGAATATCAAATACATCTTGTCCCGCTTCTCTGTTGTGGATAATCACAGGGAGATTATGCTTTCGTGCAATATCGAGTTGCTTTATAAAGATTTCAACCTGACTTCTTTTGTCGCCGAATTGCTTGTAATAATCAAGTCCCGTTTCACCTACGGCTACAACACGGGGAAGAGAAAGAGAAGTTTCTATCGTTTTTTCCCAATCTTTTCCAGGCGTTAAGACCTCCGAAGGCGCGACTCCGACAGCGTGATACACTTCGGGGCATGAACGCAACGTGGCGTATACCTTCTTAAAGTCTACGAGGCTATTATTTATGCTTATAATGCGCTTAACCCCTGCGAACTTTGCTCGCTGGACAACACGCAACTGTTCTATAGGGTCATTATGAATAAGCCCTATGTGCGCATGAGTATCAAAAAATTGCATGGCTTTCTTCCAAAAATAAGAATTGTGGTTTTACTTTTACTTATAAAATATCACAGCTTTACATATAAGTCAATAATTAAATTTTTTTTCAGTTGTATTGGTGGCTCGCTCTTTAGTGTACAGTATAGAGCAACTAATCGCTACGCTAAAGACTCTCACATTGCTACGCTAAAGAGCGACCAATCGCTACGCTAAAGAGCGGCTTTACTGTACGCTAAAGAGTGAATTGAGTGTACGGTTTAAAGAGGCTATACTATAAACTAACAAGGGTTTTAATGAAAATAATGAAAGAATCGATTATAATCAAAAATACGGAGGTAAAAGAGATGAAGAAACGGACGAAAATGTTAATTGGTGTGCCGCTGATTACTTTTCCGTTGATTGCTGTCTTATTGATTGCGATAAGTTGTTGCTCGACGAGTTTTTTTGACGGTGATGATGATGACGATAATGAAACGACGGCGAATGTATCGAGTGAGGAGGAAACTTTTTTACCTAAAGAAACATCTTCAACAAGCTCTTCACAAACAATATCATTAAGAGAATACTTTGGCGAAGATGTTTCTAGCAAAACGCTCTATTTTGCAAAGACAAATCCGACTTCTTCAACGATAAGCTCTTCAAAAACTCCCTACATCGAAAGTGCAAGCGGCATTTCTTTGAACGAAAGCGCAAACTCTTCGGATTATGACAGCTCTACAGAAATACAGCGAAGCTATGAAGCAAATGCAAAAGCCACTCACGCTGTGCTGCCGATGATAAAAGCCTCGTCTGTGAGCCTTGAAGCCTTGTCTTCGCGCGCTATAGGCAGCTCTATCACGGCAAATGAAGAAGTGAGCCAACTTGAAGCGGTTGTTGGGGAAACGACAAAAGATATATACATTGATTCTGACAGTTCTATTTCGACGTATCGCGCGGCAAATGCTACTCTTCGCGCTATCGGGAAGTATTGCTATATTTGGGTGGTAGACGGCTTTTATGAAGGCGACAGCACAGGAAGCCATAGCTATACGGGTGATTATGCAAGCTATAGCTACACGACGACAAGCGACGAACAGCTTTCCCAAGAGCAAGTGAACTCTTTTGCTTCTACGTTCGACGAAATATATCCATTGGTGCGTGAAGTTTTCGGAGAAGAAAGCGATAAGGTGAATTATTATAGCAATGGCTGGACAACTGCTCCGATGAACTACCTATCTGACACGGGTACGATGGTCAATATCGTGCTATACGACATCGGGGCTGACCATACGAATGACGATGCAAGCGGCGTTTTAGGCTATTTTTATTCGCGCGATTACTATCCGAACTCCGAGCATATAGCATCATTAGGCTATACATATTCTCAAAGCTACAGCGCACTAAAGTATTCTAACGAGGGAAAATATTTTTATATCGACGCATATTCTGCCTCAAGCGATTCTGTTTCGGCATATTCAACGATAGCGCACGAGTTTCAGCACATGATTAGCTACGGCGTAAAGACGATGGAACAGAATATTTCTACCACGACTGCGCACGAAGAAATGATGAGTATGCTTTGTGAAGACATATTACAAGAGTATCTCGGCGTAAGCGATGATGAGAGCCCTGAAGCGAGATTGCCATTCTTTGAGGGCTGTTATCGCTATGCGGGTCTTGAATACAGAAGCGATAACACAACGTATGCAGTTCTTTCGTATGCGACGAATTACGCGTTTGGCTCGTGGCTTGTGCGAAACTTTGGCGGCGTGGAGCTTATTAAAGAGATGGCGCAAAATAAGTATGAGGGCATTTCTTGCATTGTAAGTGCTGTTAATAGCGTTAATAGTGCTAGCTACACGATAAGCAATTTGCTTAAAATGTATGCAAAAGGGTGTATGATATGCTCTGCTGAGTACACGCATAATAAAGCTGTTACAGATTCGACGTATCCATTAAAAGCAATTGATTTGTGGAACTTAGCCGATGACCTTAGTGTGAATAGCGATTATGTGGAGCAAGGATACTATAGCTATACAGGCTGTACACTCTATGGCTACAATGCAAAATATGATGTGCGCCCGTATGGTATGCTTCTTGTAAAAGTGGGCAGCGTAACAAGCGCAGATGCGACGGTAACGATTGCGAATACTTCTACAAGTGCAGATTATGTTTTGTATGTAGAATAATTTTTGGACGTGTTACCAAAGGTATGCTGTCATTATCGAGCTCGACCCGATAATCTTTTTCAAAATGCCGGTGTCAAGCACGAGAATGACAAAAAGAAAAGCATACTTTCCGTAACACTGCCTAATTTTTATGGAGAAGAAAGATGAAATTGTGTATTAGGCCGCACGATATTGGAACAGATACAACGGCGGATTTTTTAGGTCGTGAGATTGGAAAGCTGGGATTTGACGGAGTGCAGCTTGCGGTAGCAAAAGCTATTCACGGAAACGATGGTTCTCCTGCAATGCTGACAGAGCAAGCGGTAAAAGAAATCAGAGCGGGATTTAATGCAAATGGCGTAGAGATTCCTATTTTAGGCGCGTACTTTAACCCTGTTCATTCCGATAAGAGCAAGGTAAAAGCGGGGGCAGAGAAGTTTGCAGACCACTTAAAGAAAGCTCACGGCTTTGGCGCGCTCTATGTTGCAAGCGAAACTGGAAGCTACAACGACGACAAATGGACATATAATCCAAAGAACCAAACAAATGAAGCCTTTGACGAGGTGTTAAGTGTCTTTGCGCCGTTAGCTGAAGTTGCAAAAGAAGCAAAAAGCTATATGAGCTTAGAGGGCGCGTGGGGGCATTGTATGTATAGCCCTGAGCAAATGGCGCGGCTTATCAAAGAAATCGATACGGGCTATGTGCGCACTACCGTTGATATTTACAATTATCTGTATATCGGAAACTATGAAGAGCGATACAACATCTTTCATAAATGCCTTGATGTGTTTGGCGACAAAATCGTTATATTCCACATCAAAGATTTTATTCCCGACGGCGACCATCTCACCGAAGTACCGCTCGGAAAAGGCATTATGGGTTGGGACAAGATTATCCCTGAAATAAAGAGTAAGCTGCCCAACTCTTGCCTTGTATTCGAGGGCGTGAAAGATTTATCTAACAGCCTTGAATACTTTAAGACGCTTTTGTAATTTTTAAGTATATTCAGCTTTCGCTAGTAGAGAGCTGAATATATCACATTGCGAACCCTTCGCGCTGTTTGAGTGTATCCGCCGTTATCTGCGATTTGCGTAAAGAAAACGATGGATAGCTCATTCTCTGGGTCTACCGCCATATATGTTCCCGTCCAGCCGTCCCAGCCGAATTCCCCCGTGTGTGCCGTTATCGTCTTTGAAGAGCTTTCATCTATCAAGTGCCGAGTTAAATTGCCGTAAGTGTAGCCTGAAAGCGTCGGGTGATTTTTGGTGAAAACCTTGGTCAGCTCTTTTGAAATGCTGAGTGTTGCAATAGCTCTTACGGTGGCAGGGTACAAAATGCGCGCCCCTTTTAGCTCTCCTGCATTATTGAGCATACGGCAGATTTTCATATAATCGTCGATTGTACCTAAAAGACCTGCTCCTCCGCTTTCAAATGCAGGGGCGGAGAATGGATAGTTTATAATTCCTAAAATGCCCTCTTTTCTAAGCTGTAGATTGCCGTCTTTGTCGTATCCATAAAGCTCTGCCAAACGCTCTCTTTTTCCTTCTTCAACAAAGAAACCTGTATCGCACATTTCAAGCGGTGTAAATATGTTCTTTTTGAAGTACTCCCCAAGCGTCATTCCGCTTACCTCTTCGATAACAGCTCCGAGTATATCTGCGCTTACTCCGTATTCAAAGCTCGTTGACGGAACAAAGCCGAGAGGCACAGAGGCGATTTTTCTTGCACATTCTGCCGTTGTGGGCTGATTGCCTTTTGCTGTTTCCTCTCCGAGCTGAACGATGAAATTCATCATAGCTCGGTGCGCTTCGTCTTGTGTTCCGCCATAGCTATATCCTGAAGTCATATTCAAGAGGTCTTGAACAGTGATAGGAGTGTTGCAGTCTACGATTTTATCGCCCGATTGCACTTTTAGATGAGCAAACGACGGAATATAGCGCGCTATGTTTTCAGTAAGCTCTAGCTTTCCTCTTTCAATCAGCTGCCACGCGGCTACTGCGGTGATAACCTTTGTCATTGAATAAAAGCGGCAAATGGTGTTTCTTGAAAACTTCCTTTGCCGAGCAATATCAGCCATACCGCTTTCATAATAGCCCACTTCTGCGCCTTTGTGAAAAACGAGTGCGGAACACCCTGCAAATGTGTTAGAAGATGTCGCATCATCTAGAACTTGTTGAATACAATCAAGATGAGTTTTATCAATTCTCATTCTTACTTCCCTCTCAATAAAAATAGTTCCTATAACCTGTATGATAAACCCAAATTGCATTTTTTTGTAGAGTGAAAATAGAGATAAAAATAGCAATTATTAGACTTTTAATTTTAAGTGAATACTTGTATGATGTGTATGTATGAAAAAGACAAATGCAATGCGCATACTAGAGAGCGCGAAAATCAGTTACGAAACAGCAAGCTATGACGACGACGGAGAGCATACGCTTTCGCGTGGTGCGGCGGAAAGAACTGCCGAAAAACTCGGGCTAAATCCTGAGCAGGTGTTTAAGACGATAGTAATGCGCACAGAAAGCAAAGAATGTGTTGTATTTTGCCAAAGTGCTGTATGCGAAATCAATTTGAAAAAGGCTCGCAGTGCGTGCGGGGCAAAGGAGATTTCTCCTGTGAAAAGCGAAGAGCTGTTAGCATTGACAGGATATGTGAGAGGCGGTTGCAGTCCGCTTGGTATGAAGAGAAAGTTCCGCACGTTTATAGACGAAACGGCTTTGTTATATGACAAAATCTATGTTAGCGCAGGAGTGAGGGGAGAACAGCTTTGCCTTTCGCCTGAAGACTTAGTAAAAGCCACCGAAGCCACAGTATGCGATTTGGCATTAGAGGGATAAAATGAAGGTGATGAGAAAGATAGTTCTTTGCGTTTTGCTTCTTTCTCTTTTTGCTTCTTGCGAGAAGAAAGAGAGCCTTGAGGATACTGCAATAAAGGTAGATGCGGAGGGGGCAATTCAGCTTGAAGTGCAGAAATCTGACACAGAAAAAGCGAGTGGCTCTTGGAAAAGCACAGAAAGAAAAGTCTGTGTGATATTTGGCTATGAGTACAATAGAGAAGACTTTGTCGAAAAGGCTCTTGCTGATTTTAGCGAAAAGTTCGGTTTGGCAGAGGACGGAGGGCTTGTTCTGCCTCTGATTTATCCTAACGACTTTTTGCATAGCGGGCGAGCGCGTATTTCGAGCCTAAAAGACATTGTTGCAGATTATTATCTTGACGGCATGGTGATTTTAGGCGCGCCAGAGGGCATGAATAAAGCCATTGCGCAAATCGAAGACGAATACAGCGGCAAAAAGCCGTATCCTGTGGTAGCCTTTTTTCCGCAAGATGATATGCTGGGGATTGAATCGACGTGTGATTTAGTTTTCGAGCGTGCAAACGAAATCTCTGACGACGAAATGATAAGCATTGTAGAATCTGCTTTGGAGTATTTGCCGCTGTGTCATGGCATTTTAGAGAAGCGAACAGAGATAGAACACGCTACACAAATGTTATCGAATAAAAAAAGCCTAAAACGCTACATCGACAGCGAAACTGGACTTGCAAGCGAAAATCATTTTATTCTTGAATAGCCTTTTTCATGAATAGCAAAGGAAGAAAAATGGACTTACAAAACGCCATACAAGAGCCGTCAGGACTTTGGGGAGCGAGAGGCGACCTCGATGCCTTTTATCAAAAACAGAGAGTGAAAGCTCTTTTGCTTTCCGATTCTCATTATAACAGAGAGGTTGTTTCACATATTCTTGCCGCAGAGGGAAATGTTGACATTTTGCTTTTCACGGGCGACGGCGTGGGGGATATAATAGAGTTGTGCTATGAGTTGCCTCCTGTTGTGGCGTTCGTGAGGGGAAATAATGATTCTTCTTCTTATCCGTTTGCGTTTGCCGATACTGTTTCTCGCATAAAAATCCCCCGATACATCACTCTTGATATTGCAGGATTTAAGGTCTGTATGACGCACGGCGATGTGTTTAGCTTTTTCGACCCTGTAACAGACAGCCTAGCCTTTGCTAAAGAAAACGGTGTTGATGTGATTTTGTCAGGACACACTCACCGCGCCGCTTGTGAATACAAAGACGGAGTGTTATCGCTCAATGCTGGTAGTGTTGCGCGTCCGAGAGGTTGCCCAGCTTCATTTTGTACGATTACCTTCAAGAAAGGCGATAGCAGACCTGATTATATTTTCTATAAGATTGAATCAAAAGAAAGAAACGAACCTTTTGTGTATCGTCCCTTTATTCCAAAGCAATTCACGAATGATTGGCTTTTGTAGTGGAGTAAGAGCTAAAGTCGGTAAAAAAGTCTATTGAAGAAGTTTGATATAAAGAGTATCATTAAGCGAAATGAAGAAGACTGTTTATATCATCGGACATAGAAATCCAGACACGGATTCTGTTGTAGCGGCGACTGCTTATGCAAAGCTAAAGCAACTTTTAGGACACAAAGAATGTGTTGCCGCTCGCGCAGGACACCTTTCTCCGCAAACAGAATATATTTTCCATCGCTTCAAAGTTCCAAGCCCTCAGTATTTGCCAGAGCTTTTGCCCAAAACTGCGTATTATATGAGCGGACAGTGCGAAACGGTGAGCGAAAATGCTTCGTTGTGGCACGCTGTTCACAAAATGCAAAACTCTGCTGACAAAGTGTTGCCTGTTGTTGATGACGAGGGAAAGTATAAAGCTCTATTGCATTACAACGCATTTGCGCAAAATGTGCTCGGCATATTAAATCCTGAAAATGAAGCGGCGATTTCTACGAGCATTGCTTTAATTCGCGATACACTTAACGCACAGCCTTTAATCGTAAAAAATGAGAATGAGATTTTTAAGTGTACGGTGTTGGTTAGTGCTTCAGAAATAGATACGTTCAAAGCCGTCGTAAATGAGCATTTAAGTGAAAACATCGTCGTTATTGCAGGGGACAGGAGAGAGATACAAGAATACTGTATTTCGAAAGGCGTGCGCGCTATTATCACGACAAGCGGAATGTTATTTGATAAGGATTTGCAGGCGAAAGCGGAAGAAAAAGGGGTGAGCGTGTTGTGCAGCCCGTATGACACTTCAGCGACCAGTATGCTTATTGCGTATTCAACTCCTGTTTCTATCATTGCTGACAAGAATGCTCCTGCGGTGAAACGAGTGGACACCGTGCAGAAAATCCGCGGATTATTGCGGGAAAGTCCGAGCCGCTGTTTGCCTGTGGTAGATGAAAAGAATTGCGTCATAGGCTTAATCAATGAAAGCGATTTAGCTCACGAGCCGAATGTAGAGCTTATTCTTGTTGACCACAATGAGCTTTCTCAAGCTGTTGAAGGCGTGGAGCATTATCGTATTCAAGAGATTATTGACCATCACAGACTGGGGAACTTGAGCACTAAATACCCGATTACGTTTATCAATAAGCCTGTTGGCTCTACGGCGACACTTGTTGCAACCCTTTACCGAGAAAATAGGGTGTCGATTCCAAAGGAGATAGCGCAACTTTTGCTTTGCGGCATTTTGAGCGATACGCTTATTTTGCAGAGTGCGACGACGACAGACATCGACAGAAAAATGGCAGAATATTTGTCGAATATCACAGGCTTAGACGTGCAGACGCTCGGACGCGAAATCGTTACAGCAGGAAGCCATATCGGAGACCGCAAAGCCGACGAGGTTATTCATCAAGATATGAAAGAGTACAACGACGAGAAAATTAAGTACACCGTCAGTCAAATTGAAGTGGATAACACCGACGAGATAATGGGCAGAAAGAAAGAGTTTATCGATGAGCTTGAGTTTGAGCGAAGAAGCCACGGTGCGCTATTTTCTGCGCTGTTGGTTACCGACATCACAAAGCTATCATCGATTATGCTTATGGTGAGCGAGGGAGATTTCTTGAATCAGATAGATTTCCCAAAGCAAGAAGATAATGTATTCTACCTAAAAGATGTTGTAAGCCGCAAAAAGCAGCTTATTCCTATGCTATCAGAACAGCTTGAAAAATTAGCCTAGCAATAAAAAACACCTATAAAAAAATAATTCTCTATAGGTGTTTTTTTTATTTATTGCAAAAATTGATGAGTGATTTCTATTTTGGAAGTTGCTGCAAAAGGTATGCTAGAAAAATCGTGTCATTATCTTACCTTGACCCGATAATCTTTTCGCCTATATTGCTATAGATTGCCGTATCAAGCATTCGGAACAGGTCTAGCAATCCTCTCACTCCTGCACAAGTAAGCCTCTTGTTCTAGCACAAGTAAGGGGATTACTCCTGCACAAGTAAGCCTCTTGTTCTAGCACAAGTAAGGGGATTACTCTTGCACAAGTAAGCCTCTTATTCTAGCACAAGTAATAGGCTTACTCATGGGAGTTGTTACAAAAGGTATGCTAGAAAAATCGTGTCATTATCTCACCTTGACCCGATAATCTTTTC
>CALDID010000010.1 GCA_937901865.1 uncultured Treponema sp. | reverse complement strand
AATACAACTTTTCCCCTTGTTGTTTCAGCATACCTTTTGTAACACGTCCCAAAAAATTCTTTTTATTCCTGCGCTTTTGAGCGGTTGACGAGAGAGGGGGGAAACTGATACCATTTTTGCATTATGACAGAAAAAAAATGGCGGCACGAATACAAATATCTTTCGCCTGAATACATCTTGACCGCCCTCGAAGCTCGCGCAAAGTGCGTGCTTGAAACCGACAAACACACGGGAGATGCGGGATTTTACGCAATTCGCTCGATTTATTTCGACGATTATCGAAACACCTGCTATTTTGAAAACGAAGACGGCACTGACCCGCGCGAAAAGTTCAGAATAAGAGCCTATAACTGCTCGAAAGAGCGCATTTCGCTTGAGCTCAAGCAAAAAGAGCGGGGCAAATGCCACAAGGTATCTTGTCCGATGAGTTTGGCGATGACGGAGGAGATTATGGCGGGGAAAATCCCGAGAATCGACAGCGATACGCCGTATCTCATCAAAAAACTCATTTGCCAAATGCACAGCCGCGCGCTCCGTCCTGTCGTCATCGTCAGCTATGAGCGTGTGCCGCTTGTTTATCGAGCAGGAAATGTGCGCGTAACGTTCGACCGCAACATTCGCTCTAGCGCAGACATCGCGGGATTTTTTGCGAGAGATGTGCCGAGCCGCCCGATTTTGAGCGTGAACACGAATATGATTGAAGTCAAGTTCGACGAGTTCCTGCCCGATTTCATCAGCGAGATTTTGCAGACAACACGGCTTTCGCAAACGTCGTTTTCTAAGTATTATTTATGCCGCCGTTACAATATGGCTGCAGAAAGATTATAAAAAAGATTATCGGGTCAAGCCCGATAATGACACTGCAATAAGCATTGTCGAAATTAAGCAACTGTCATTGCCGTGCTTGACGCGGCAATCTATTAGGAGCAAAAGAATGACATTCAAAGACATTTTCAAAAAATCATTTCTTGAGGGATTTTCGCGCTACGATATGTCGCCCGTGAATATCATCATCGTTATGGCGATTTCGTCGGTGTTTGCGCTGTATATCTTTTTGGCGTATCGGCTTTTGACGCGGAAGACGTTTTATTCAAAGACGTTTAATATTTCGCTCGCGGCGGTTACGGTGATTACGACGGCGGTGATTTTGACGATTCAGTCAAGCGTAGTGATTTCGCTCGGTATGGTCGGTGCGCTTTCTATCGTGCGCTTTAGGACGGCGGTGAAAGAGCCGATGGACTTGGCTTTTATGTTCTGGGCGATTTCGACGGGAATTATCTGCGGCGCGGGATTGGCGGAGATTGCGTGTGTGCTCGCGTTTGTTTTGACGATTGCGCTGTTTGTGCTTGACCGCATTCCCGTGGGCAAAGCTCCTGAAATCTTGATGATTAGCGCGGAAGGATATGACGCAGAAGAGGGGATTGTGGCGGTTGTGAAAAAGTACAGCGCGTATTACACAATAAAAAGCCGCTCGCTTGCGAACAATCGGGCGGACTATGTGATAGAGCTGCGTGCAAAGCCAAACGCGGACGCGAGCTTGATAAAAGAAATATCCGCGATTAGCAGTGTGTCGTCTTCAAGTATGCTCCGCCACGACGGCGAAGTTACCGTTTAAGCTTTTTCTTTTACAAGGTCGTCAAGCACTTGCACACTCACTTCCGAAATCTGCGCAAGTTGCTTGTCATTCGTCAAAAACACATCGCATTTTGCATACTGCGCGGTCGCAAGATGAATTGCGTCCATACCTTTTAATCCAGCATATTTCGCGCGGAGTTTTGCGGCGATAGTTGTAATCTCATCATTCGCCGCAACGAGAGTTAGATTCAAAAGAGCCTTGAACTTTTCAAAATCTTCAATTTTTTCGCGATTATTCAGACGAAACGGAACGACTAAATATTCTGTGTTCAGCAATGTTGACGAAAAGAATTGAACTTGGTTATCCAAGCCGTATTGAATCAAACTTTTTACAGACTGCTTATACGGCTCTTTGTTGTCCAAAAAATAAATGACAGGCGCAGTATCGAAATACATCTTATCGATTATCATCGCGTATGCTCCGAATATAGCTATTTACATTGTCAGGAAATATTTGTCCGCCTCTGCCGCTTAGAGCTTCTAAAGCCGCCATACGTTCTTCGACACTCATTGCATCAACAGCTTTTTCTACATAAATAGAAACGGTAGCCCCGTCGTATTCTTTCGGGATTTCCCTATCGAGTACGACGGTTTGTCCGTGGATTTTTCCGTTTAGTGTTGCTATCATAGAAGCCTCCTTTTTGAACTTTAAGCAATGTGTGCGGCGGCTGGGGGATTTTCGAGCTCGGCGAGTTTGTTTATCATATAATCCGCCGTCAGCTTGCCAGCCTCCCCGATGTGCTGCCATGCTTGTGCCTTATACTTCGCGCGCAATGCTGCAAGCTCGGGGCTGTCGGAAGCGTTCTTGATGACTTCCGCGATGTTCGGGAAATCCTCTTCCTTGATGGGAATACCGATTTTCTGCAATGTCGTAACCGCCCACGGTTCGTGTCCCGTGTCGTAAATATCGTACGGAAGCAAATCCATCTCGGCATTTGCGTACATAACAGGTTTGTCGCACAAAAATGTATAATCGTAGACGATGCCAGAAAAATCCGAAATCATAATGTCTGCTTTCTTGAGCGAATAAATGTTGTCGCGCTCATTGTCCCATACCAGATTTTTCGCGTCTTTGTAACGCTCGTGCAGTCGGTCAAGCATATCTTTTTCGCTGATTCGGCTCTGCGGATGCGGGCGTACGATGATTCTCATACCGCTTTTCACGAGCGGGTCGAGCAATTTTTCGCCGTAAAGCCCCAGCAGCGCACTCTTTCCCCACGACGGACTGACCAAAACGGTGAACTCGTGGTTCTCTTCGGCAGGAATGGCGGCGATTTTCTCTTTGAGCACATCGAGATAAGTGCAGCCGACGGTGATGAGCTCTTTGGCAGGAAGGTTGCGCTGTTTTTCGAGCAATCGAATGTCGTCTGCCTGATAATCGCCCGTCATCAGCACGCTGTCAAAATAATCCAAGCCGAACAGACGGTACATCGTTGAGTCGGTGCAAGAGTGGAAAATGTGGCTGTAATGCTTCACGTTTTTGCTTCGCTTGAGCTGGTACACCTGCAATCCCGGTGTCGTCATCAAAACAATCCCCGCCGAAAGCATATTCAGCTTTGCATACGCAACGTTTCCCGTGCCGATACATTCCGCCTTGACAAACTCAAACTTTTTCTCAAAAATCGGGTCGTCCGTAGTGCCTGTAAAATAGGTCAGCTCGATTTTGCGCCTCTCAAACTCTTCGGCGACGGGCAGAAAGACCGTGTAATATCGCTTGTCTTCGCAATAGACGACGTATTTTTTGTAGGATTTATCAATTTCTGCGCCTTTTTTCCCTGCGAACAAGAGCTTGAGCTTCAACAGCAGAGCCTTTGCTAAAAAAAACAGCGTTGCCGCCGCGCCAATCAAGATTGAAAACAACATAGACCCCGTTCCCGGGTCAATATAAAGAAGCATATTTTTCTCCATATAAACAAAAGTGCTTGACTACAATCAAGCGGTTATGCTTGACTATAGTCCTGCACCAGTGCTTGACCATAATCCTCTCATACCGCTTGACTATAATCCTCTCACACCGCTTGACTATAATCCAGCGGTGTGCATTTACTATTTTTCGATAAACTCCTTAATCAAATCGCGCACTTTATCCATATCCGCTTTTGGCGCGACGGTTATGCGCATTGAAAGTCTGCCTGCTTCTGTCCAAAGGCGCACGAGATAGCCGTTGTCGGCGAGGTAGTCTTTGAGTGCTTGCACATCGATGCCGTCGAAGTGGATAAAGATGAAGTTCGCTGCAGAATCAAACGCCTTTACGCCTTTGATTTTGTTGATTTCGGCAATGAAATCCGCTTTGAGCTGAATGATTGTCTTGGTCAACTCATTGTAATATTTCTTGTCTTCCAATGCGGCAATCGCGACTTTTCGACCGATGTTCGACACGCGGAACGGATTGAGGTCGAGCTTGAACACCTGACGCGCCATCGGAGTGCAAAGACCGTAGCCAATTCGAACACCTGCCAAGCCGTAGAGCTTTGAGAAAGTGCGTGCAAAAACGACGTTGTTGTATGTGGTCAAAAGATATTTTGCGTCGTATTTCACGGTTGAGAAGCCCAAATATGCTTCGTCCACGATGACGAGCGATGTCGGGTTTTCTTTGATGACGCGCTCAAGGTCTTTCGGGCTGATAACTGCGCCTGTTGGGTTATGCGGCGTGGTGATGACGATAATGCGCGGCTTTTTTGAAGCGGCTTCGCTCATCAAGCCGTCAATGTCGAACTCGTATGCGTTCTCTCCCGGCTTGATGTCGTAGTATGCAGGCTTTGCAAAGTGCAGCTCGATAACTGATTTGTAGTAGTTCCACGCTGGCGCAGAAATCAAAACAACATCGTCTTTGTTCAGTACGAGCGTCATAATCGTCTTGATAACGTCGGAAGAACCTGAGTGAATGAAAATGCTGTCTGTACCGAGCTCGGTTCTCTTTGAAATCTCGACTGCAAGAGCGTCGTCGCGCGTGAGGTCGTAAAGATAGAGGTCTTCCATCTTTGCGTTGTGCAATACGTCGAGGCACTTTGGAGATGGTCCAAAGAGATTTTCGTTGACGTGCATACGTCCCGTGAGCTGCTCTGTTGCAACGACGGAATACTGCTTTGTGTCGGTGTAATTTGAGAGGTATGAAATGCGCTGTGTTGAGTTTACGAGTTCCTCTTCCTGAAAGAACTGGTCGATGAAGTCCTTGAAGTTCGGATAGAACTGCAAGATGTCTTCTGTGGTGTCGAACTCTTTGCATTCCGCGTCGTCGTAGCGTTTGATTTTCATCAAAAGCTCACTGATGTGCTTAATCTGGAAATCGTCCCAGAGCATATATTTCATATCTGGGTCGTAGTATTCTTTGACCATTAAGTCAACGAACTTCGCGCTGAAACTCTTTGAGAAGAACGCTTCTCCGATGGTGTACCACGCCTTTTCGCCGCCCTTTTTGACCGATGTCATATAGCCGCGGTCGTCGAGCGATTTGACGCAGTATTCATTGCAGAACTCGTCTGAATACAAACAGCCGTAGTATGAATCATAGACGTAATCGCGATAAACGTTGTGGGCAAACCAGTTATCAGAGCAACAGACATAAGAGGCTTTCAAATAATCTTTGGCGGCATAGAGAGAAGACATATTGTTTTTCTCTTCCCATTCGTTGTTGTCGATGACGATGAGTTCAGGATATTTTTTCGCCATTTCGTAGTATCGCTCTTTGAGATAGCCGACGACAAGGACGATTTCTTTGATGCCTGCGTCGTGCAGCTGCTTGATTTGGCGTTCAACCATTGTGTCGCCTTTTATCTCGAAAAGACCTTTCGGCAAATAGTTCGACAATGGCATACAGCGGCGGCTTCGACCTGCTGCCATAATGATTGCATTGTCAACCTTGTACGGCGAGAGGGCTTCCATTCCTGCGTCTGTAACACAATCCTTTTCAACCCACCCCGCTTTAGTGCAAGCGAGAACTGTGTCTTTTGAAAAAGTTGCTGTGTCTTCGCCTCTGCGCACAGCCATAAGATAATCGAATTCTTGTTCGGTCATAATCTATAAAACTCCTACAGATGATATATTCATTCTATTGTTATTCAATAGATTTTTCAATGATGTTAATGCCCGTTTTTCCAGTTGTCAGGATTGAAAATATCATCATGTACACTGTACCATTCGTTAGGTTTTGCAGTATAGGTGTATTTCCCGTTTTTCATTGCTGTATTGTTGTGATTCATAAATAAATGCTGTTCTCCCTGCTTTCCAGACATATCAATATTTTTTTTCGTGAGAGGGTGAATTGCTAGACCATTATTCTGCTCGTTCTCTTTGAGGTTGTGAGTGCAGAGAAATGGCACATCGCATTGCGTCATAAAATTGTTGTCGATTTTTAGCTCTCCTTTATCATTAAAATCCTTAAAAAGTAAAAGAGGATTGCACCCCTCTACTTGACACACATTATTGTTTTTGAAAACACCAGTGCGGATTAAAACGCCGTGGTCAGACGCAATGATAATTCTTGTATTATCATACATACCTTCTTGTTTTAGATACTCAAGCCATTTTGCTACAAGATGAATGCTTGCCGCTGCTGAATAATAATCTGCCATATTGCCAAATGCGCTGTTGCTTGCTTTTATATCGTCAATATCTTTGGGAAGCGTGTATTCTGGCGCGTCTAGATACATCGGTTCATGCGGAAGCAGATTGTGAATAATCGTAAACGTGTCATTTTTTGCGTTAGAATCGGTGAGTTCTGGCAAAAAATCTAGCCCAGAATAAGAATCTATAAAGTTATCAGTGTCTTGCAATGTTTGCGACGACCAATAATTCTTTTTATAAATTGTTTCTCTTGCAATTGCAGGCGCACAACAGAAAAAACTTAGCCAAATAAAATTTCTCTTTAAAAGAGTGCTTTTTACAGGTAACATATTGCTTCCGTGTTGCAAGTACCAGTGTTTTCGATATGTTCCATTTGTATGAACCGTTTTTATCTTTGAGTTGTTTTTAAAATAGCCATGCTGCAATTCAGCGTCTTCTGGATTTGCAAAAGTGGTTTGAAAGCCCATATCGCTGAATAAAATAGGCATTGTGCTGATTCCTTCGTTGACTTTATCAATCAATGGCATATCGTGTCTTGCATTTGTTTGTTCAGGGCGATAATCATAACCACCAAGCATAGCTGGTGAACCGACTATTGTATGAAGTCCGTAAGAAATGGTGTTAGGATAATAGGTAAAGCCAGAATAAATTTCAGAAAGTTCTCCAGATTCTTTTATAATTTCAGGAAAGAATGATGAAGTAAATCGGTCTAAAAAGAATACAACTATATTTCTTTTTGTTTTGGAAAGTGAGTAGATAGGCTCGATTTTATCAGTTTGCAATTCAGCAACAGGTTCTAATTGCGAATACTTTTTTTGTATAGCGGCGGTCTGAAATACGGAGATAGCTAAAAGAGCAAGTATGAAGATACCCCCCCCGTGTATGATTTTTCTTGTATGTTTTCGTCGAATGAAAAAGCAAATCAAAATCACAGCGAACCCGAGTACAAAAAGATTAAGAAATGAGAATAGAATATCTGTTTCTGGTCCTTTATCGAAAACAAGACTTGAAGAGAGGTTGCCGTAATTGCCAGAGAAAACAAATGCGTTTATGAGTGCACCTGTGGCACAAAAAAGAGCGATAAGAGCAAAAGTTGAACGAATAGAAGACTTTTCGGCAGAAAACAAAAAGAAAAGTGCCAATGGCCAAAAAAGACAAAATCCTGCAGCCTGCGAAAATGTATTGAAGAGAAAATACAAAGGTGAGCCATAGTTGTCGATATTGGAAAACTCGATAGGGGAAGAATAGATTACCGAAGATGGCAACATAAATCCTGTGAGAATACAAAGTAGCACACAAGAAATCAAAAAAAGTTCTAAGCACGTTTTTCTGTCGTTAATGCAGAAATACGAAAAGAATAATTTTGCGCCTTTTAGTAAAATCGGAGAAAGCGGAATAAACAGACCTGCGATTGTAAGCAATAATCTGTTTCCGAAATTTCCTGTGTGAATAAAAATTAAATAAAACGCTGAAAATATATAAATAGTGGTTGCTAAAAAATACAAAGAGCGAATCATCAATTTTTGTGGCAACTTATAGCAAATATTTTTGAGTGTGGAAAAAATATTATTCATCGTCCAATACAGCACAAGTCCTGCGGGCATATTGTAAAGAAGAACGAGAAAAATACCTGCGCTTACAAAAATCTGGATTTTTTCTCTTATTTCGTGTCCTCGTGAATAGATTAAGCCTGATGTAATATTGATGAGCGTCATTGCGATAGGAAGTACGTTTATGGTAAAAGAACCTATTGTAAATAAGGCATCAGCCTTTCCCATATCACGAATAAAAAGAAATGAAGAGCCTTGAAGTTGCTGTAAGTGAGATAAAAAAGAGTAGGCTGCTATAAAAAATGGAATTTGTATTAAAAGACCGAAGCTTGAGCGCAGTGCCATAAGTGGATGATAATGCTGTTGTTTATAAAATGTTGAAAGCATCATATATTGCTCATCACCTTTGAACGCCTTTTTGATTCGCTGAATTTGTTTTTTCATACGGTTTTGTGTTTCGCGCTCAATTTCTTGCCATTTTTCCGCAGTGATATAGAGAGGCAGGCAGAGAAGCGTAAAAATAAGGCTTACTCCGATAATAGAAATACCTTGATTTTTGGAGGCAACAGAAAACAGTACATAGAAAAATTCTATGATTTGCTTTATTGGATAAATTGTAAGTGAATATAAAAATGAAAGCATAAATATTCTCCTAATCTGAAATTGTTTCTCGGCTCCAGCTCGAAGCCTTGAATATACTGTCTTTCACGCGCCACCATTGGTCTTTTCGGACGGGGTAGGTGTGCAAGTTTTTGAAGAGCCACGCTTGATGTACATCGCTTGCAGACACAACAACACCGTCTTTCTTGATGTCGGTTGTGTCGAGCGGAACGGCTTTGTTGGTAAACGGGTTCACTGGATTTTCGATAACGCCCGAAAGCGCAAGGCTTGGAACATCGCCATTTGTCATAAATGTCATATCGGTTTTGAGTGCCCCTGTTGCGCCGAAATCCTTCGTCATCAAAAGCGGGTGAAAATGACCTCTTCCCGTGTATCTGTCGCCTGCAATTTGGTCGTCAAGCGCAGAATCCGCTTCAATACAGTCTTCTGTTGTTGCGCGCCCGTGGTCTGCAACAAAAATAATGCGCGTGTTGTCATAAACACCGTTTGTTTTGAGATATTTTATCCACGTTGCTAATCGCTTGAATGCCGCCATATTCGTGTGATATGCCTCTTCGTTCTTAAAAACTGATGTGCCTCGGTCGGTGATTTTTGCAGCAGGGACGTAATCTGGTGCCTGCATAAAAATGCTGGAGTGCGAAAGCTCGTTGACCATACACACATACGTCCCCTCGTTCGAATCGGAAAAATCGGTGAGTTCGCTCAAGAAATCAAGCGGCGCATAGTTGTCGATAACGTTCGTGTATGATGTCGTGCTGTCATTTGAGTTCCAGTATTTGCCTTTAAGATAAATGATTTCGCGAAGCACAATCGGACTTTCGCGGAAGATGCTGAAAATAAACAGATTGTGGCGTAATAAATCATCGGTGTTGTTTAGACTTTCGCCGTTTGCGTGCGCTTTGTACCACGCCGTCGAATACTTGCCGATTGTCTGATAACCAGAGATTTTGTCGTAGCCGTCTGTTATCGACACATCTGCATACGCCGAATAATTTGCCCAAGACGGGTCGGTAATCGTCGCGTTAAAATTGCCCTGCTCGGTGAAAATGCGCGGCAAAAGCAGCAGAGCTTCGTTTGTTTTTTGCCACAAAAATTCGTCTTTGCGCTTGTTCATTTCTAGCGGAGAATACTCATAGCCCCCGTAAACAAGCGGTGCGCCCTGCATTGTGTGCCCGTTGAATGAAACCGTGTTTGGATAAAACGTGAAGCCTGAAAAAATATCGTTGAATGAAGAATCTTCTTTGAACATCTCTTCAACAAACTGACTTTCTGCGCGGTCAAGCATAAACACAACAACGTTCTGCGCTTTTTTGGATAAATGGAAAATCGGCTCTATTTCCGTTTCGTTTAGATTGCCGTTCGCCACGATTGCGCTGTATTCTTTTTTGATTGTCGTTGTGTTCGACACGGCGAGTGCGAGCATTGCAAAACAGATTATCGCATACGAATAAGTGAAAATCTTTCCCTGTAATTTTCCGATTGTCAATGCGACGAAAACGAACGCTATGAGCAAAACAGCGATGTTTACTATTGATTCAAACGAAACTGTTTTGAAATCGACAGCATTCAGAAATGTTAGAGTTGCCGAAATATCGCCGTAATTGAGCATAAAAACAAATGAATTGAGCAGTGCCGAAAGCGAAAGAAATGCCATAAAAAAGCACAAAATCGTTTGTATTTTTTTGCTGAATAAGAAATAAATGCACAATGTCCAAAACAGGAAGAATCCTGCCGCTTGCGAAAGCGTTACTGCAATGTAGCCGAGCGGATTTGGATTTGCACCAAGTCCAGAAAACTCTATCGGCGAAGAGGAAATAAGCGAGGTTGGAATTGTCAAGCCTGAAAGAATGAACAAAAGCGCACACGAAAGCACATAAATCGTCGTGCGTGTCTTGTTGTGTTCAAAAAGCGGCGTTAAAAATCGGTTTGCAATGAACTGAATTGCGCGTAAAATGAGCGGAATACAGTAGATAACGATGACTGCAAAGACGAAAATTGCTTTGTATGCCGTTTTGGTTTTAAACACAAAAAGCACGAAAAGCAATGCGGGAATGCACAGTACGCAGACGGCAATCCAGAATGTTTTGAGTGGATTTTTGAGTTTGTAGAAAACATTTTTTACCAAACTGAATATGTTGTTAAAAGTCCAGTAAAGAACAAGCCCTGCAGGTGAATCATAAAGAACAACAAGAAATACCGCTGCCATAATATAAATCTGAAGCTTTTCCCTAATCCCGTGGCCTTTAGAATAGATTGCCCCTGAGATGCAATTTATTAGCGTCATGGCAATAGGCAAGATATTTACGGAAAAATTTCCTATAGAAAAAAGCCCGTCAGGTAAGCCCATGTCGCGGATGAACAAAAAACTTTCACCTTTGAGATCGCTTAAATGCGAAAGATAGGAATAAGCAGCAAGAAAAAATGGAATCTGAATTAAAAGCCCAAAAGATGAGCGAAGCGCCATGATAGGACTGTAATGATGCTCCCTGTAAAAAGTGGAAGTCATCATGTAGCGTTCATCGCCAGAAAATGCTTTTTTTATACGCTCAAGCCCGCTTTTCATCTTTGCCTGTTTTTCTCTTTCAACTTCTTGCCAATGTTCTGCTACGGCATAAAGCGGAAGGCAGAGAATTGTAATTCCCACGGAAACACAGATTACCGCAAGCCCTTCGTTATGAAATAATTTCTTTGAAACAGAGAAGATGATTTCAATAATTGTATAGAGCGGGTAGATTATCAAGTCGTAAAAAATCATAGATATATTATAGTAGTTTTTATTTTGACGTGCAAGCAAAAGCGGGAAGTAACAGGGCTTCAGCATGAGACGAAAATGCTAAGAGTTCAAAATGGGCCAGCGGGTCCCTGTAACGGAAAAATCAAGGTGCCTCCCTAAAGAGCTCCTCCTTGCCCCCTTTTGAACATTAATTGTAGGACTGATGCTGAAGCCATGTTCTTTTTTTATAGGGAAAAAATGCGGATTTGTGGTAGGTTTTGTATTTTTTTTGAACATATATATGTAGCAGGTAGAAAAATGAAAAGAACTATTTTAATTTTAATGCAAATCCTTTTTGCCTTTTATCAAAGTGGCTGTTCTGTTTACGGAACTGCAAGTCAATCATCTTCGGAAGAAAAATCTTCTGCTTCCCGGAATGTAGCAGACAGGCAATCTGTAAAAGTTGCAAATTGGAATGTTCAGACTTTTTTTGACAGTGTAACTTGCGGACTTGAATATGATGAGTTCAAAAAGAGCGCAAACTGGGGGGAGGCTGCATATACAATCCGCCTTGAGCGCCTTTGCCAAGTTATAAAAGCCCTTGACGCTGACATCTTTGTTATGGAAGAAGTGGAAAACGAAGGGGTGATGATGGACATAAGCAATTTTTTGGCAGGCGAATGGGACAAAAAAAAGATTTACGCTTACGGTTGCTTTGCAAAAGATGCGGGTGGTGCCATTGGATGCGGAATACTTTCCCGCTTAACCTTGGGCGGATTGACTGTACATGCAGCGGATTTTCGTAATCAAAAAGCCGATATGCCTAGAATGAGGCCTTTAATGCAGCTTTCTGTTTACAAGGGAGGCCGGGAGCTAACGCTTATGATTAACCACTGGAAAAGTATGAGTGGCGGTGAAAATGTTACAGAAAAGTGGCGGAATATACAAGAGGCCGTTCTTTCTCGTAAGGTAAAAGAGGCTGTCTCTTTGGGAGGCGCGGTTCTTTGTACTGGCGATTTTAACCGTGACATTACAAAATTCAAGCGTGGCATTGACTTTTCGACTGTGGTGTTACGAGAACTAGACTGCGGTAAGCAAAGCGACTTTGGGGTGGAAGTTGTTACGCCATGGTATGATTCATTACAGAAACTTGTTGAACCTGGAAGCTATTACTTTAACGACCAATGGTCCAGAATCGATCAGTTCTTTTATGCAGGAGAAGCGGAAATCGAAAGGTTTGAAGTTGCAGCGTCAGAGCCTTGGAGCGAACAGAAAAGCAAAATTCCAAAGAAGTACAAAATTTGGAATGGAAGTGGCTTTAGCGACCACCTACCCATAGTTTGCGAAGTGTCCTTCTAGTCTATGGCAAGGCCCTTTTCTGCAAGAAGAAAATTGCCCTGCCTGAGTAGAGACCTTGTTTAGTATTTGTAGATACCGTAAATTTCCCTTGTATCCTTGGAAATCATTTGGGCGAGTGTGTTCAGGATTGCAGTGCTAGAAGACAAGTCCAATGCAAGCCCTGAGCCGTCTTTTGAAGTATTGTAAGTAAGGGTACATTTTTTACCCGAAGTCTTCTGGATTGCCGACTGGATTGCTCTACAGGTAGAGGTGAATTTAAGGATTGGCTGGATGCTTGAAGCGTCAGGAGAGCCTACAAATGTAAAAGATGTTTCGCCTGTGTAGGAACCGTCCATGGCTTTGATTCCAGCTTGGGCAAGGATTCCGCCTGCTTCGTTTGTAGGGCAGTTGTCGTACATTCTTATTGTAACTTTTTCACCAGTTTGTGTGCTTCCTCCGTTATCAGATGATGAACTGGATGTTGCACAACTTGCAAATGCAAAGAGGCAAGAAATAAGAGCAACAGTAACCAAAACAAGTGTTAATTTCTTCATTAAAAACTCCTTAAAAGGCAAAAGCCTTTCTTAGAGTATAAAACCTTTGCAAAAATTTCGCAATAGTTGCAATATATTTGAGTCATTATAGGGAGCCTCTAAAAACTTTCTGAAAGGGAGTTTTTCGAGGTTCCTATAACTATTGTCGCAAAGGGTTACAGGGTAAAACTGCCTATTATGTCGCCTAAAGAATTCAAATCTTGCTGGTTCTTTTCCGAAGCGGAATTTACGTTTTCCATAGCAGAAGTTATAACGTCTATGCTGTCTGTCATAAGATTCATCTGAAGGTTTATCTTGGTGGTAACGTTGTTCAAGACTTCCATTTCTTTTACAACCTGTTCTCCGCCGGAAAGCATCTCTTTTGAACCATCTTTTACATAAGTTGTTGTGTCGGTGATTTCCTGCATTGTGTCAAGAACCTGCTGATTTCCCTTTGCCTGCTCAGCGACGGCTTCCATGATTTCAGTTTCCTGCCGACGGACTGTCTGGGTAAGTTCGTAGATACTGTCAAACTTTTTTTGCACTTCTTTTGTACTGTCTGCAACATTTACAATCGCTTTGGAAAGGCCTTTAAGATTGTCGCGGATAGATTTACTCTGTTTTGCTGACTGTTCGGCAAGTTTTCTGATTTCATCTGCAACAACAGCAAAGCCCTGTCCTACAGCTCCTGCATGAGCAGATTCAATTGCTGCATTCATAGCAAGAAGGTTAGTCTGACTTGCTATATTCTGTATAATGGCGCTCGCTTCCATAAGGGCCGTAGAACGATTTATAATGTCTTGGGCAAGGTTTACCGCTCCCTGAATGCTGTTGCGACCTTCGTCAGAAGCCTGACCTAGGGAATTTACGGCATCGGAGTTATCCTTAAGAACCTGTGTTATACTGCGAACTTTCTCTACCATCTTGGTTACTGCAAGAGACGACTGTCTTACCGAAGAAGCCTGCATTTCTATATTTGCATTCAAGCCCTTGATGCTGCCTAGAATCTGGTTTGCGCTTGCATTTGCTTCTTGAACACCCTGGGCCTGTTTGTTCATTTCATCACGGACAGCCTGAATATGCTTCATTATATCCGTAACCTGCTCCTTGGCCTTTTCCATATTTATGGTAAGGTTTGTAGCATTGTCATTGGAAAGAATTATTGAATTCTTAAAGCCAGACAGAAGATTCCTCATTGTGTCCGAAAAGGAATTCATG
>CALDID010000009.1 GCA_937901865.1 uncultured Treponema sp. | reverse complement strand
GAGTTTCCTGATTATACGTTTTTTAAAGCTTCCGGGATTGGAAGTTGCAGGCTATCGTATTTCTGCAAAAGATGGGGGACCAGAATTTAGCGTTCCAGAAAGAAGTGACCAGGGACAATTGTTTGCAGATGGAGTAAAAAAAGCCATAGCAGCTCGTAAAGCAGCAAAATAGTCTAAAAAGCCTTGTGTACTAACACAGGGCTTTTTTATGAGACTAACACGATTCGCCGCTACGGTCACAGACCTCCTGTCTGTTCCCTCTGCGGCGTCTACGTTCACTTTTCGCAACCTCCTGTTGCGAAATCTATAAAATTGCTACGCCCTTGCTTGCAATTTTATAGACCGTTCACTTCGCTTCGAATCTCATTGTGGTTATAAGTTTTTTTGTTTAAAATAAAAAAGCCTTGTGAGTTAACACAAGGCTTATAAGTGAGACTAACACGATTCGAACGTGCGACCCTCACCTCCGCAGGGTGATGCTCTATCCAGCTGAGCTACAGTCTCATACAAGATAGCTTACACTACTTGAATCGGAAGCGACAGGAGTTGAACCTGCCCGGCTCTTAGGGAGACCGACGGATTAGCAATCCGTTGTATTACCGCTCTACCACGCTTCCAGTCCGGAGCGAGAGGGATTTGAACCCCCGATACCTTGCGGTATAACGGTTTTCAAGACCGCCGCGTTCGACCACTCTGCCATCGCTCCAAATCAGCGTGATTGAATAATACGATATTTCATAAAAAGAGTCAATAGCTTTTGTAATTTTTTTTGCATTTTTTTATTATTTTTTTTCATAGATTTCTAGTTTATTATGTTGTATAATTTTGCTTATGAAACAGACGAAACAAATTGAACAAAAAAAAATTATGGTGGGCAGTTTATCAATAAAACTTCCGATTTATCTTGCTGCTTTTTGCATCATATTGAGCTTTGCAAATGCGCTTATTGGCTATCGCGTTTTTAAATCGCTTTTTGAAAAGCAGTATAAAAATGTTACAGAGCAATTCGCTTTTACGGCTCTTTCTTATATAAACGGCGATAAGATAGAATATTATGCTTCAAATCCTGTTGAAGATGAGGAATGGAAAGAAACAGACCGAATGCTTGAAGAGCTGACAGAAAATGCGTATCTTGCCTATATCTATGTTACTATTCCCGATGTAAATTACGAATCTCGCATTTATATCTATGACACTGTTCATTCTGAAGTGGAGAACGGTAAAAAGTACGAGCTGGGAAAAGTCAACTCGCTCAAAAAATACACTCCAGAGCGAATTGAGGAACTAAAGCAAGTTATGATACAGGGAATCCCTACTATTCATTTTGTCTATAACAACACTGGCGGACATGTTACCACTTCTATTCCTGTAAAAGATTCTAATGGAAACAATGTAGCTATTTTAAGCATTGTAAAGCCGATGAGCGAAGTAAAAGAGTTTAAGCAAAGCTATCGAAATGCAGTTCTCATCTCTTCAGCTCTCATTACGGCTCTTTTTGTGTTCATCTTTATCTTTATGCTTATTTTCCGCGTTGTGCGCCCTCTTTCTCTTATCACAAACGAAACTGCGCATTTTGCAGAACACGGCGGCAAGATTTCAGGAGGCGTTTTAAGCAAAATTAGAGGTTCTGACGAATTGGCTGTGCTTGCGCGTTCTATAGAAAAAATGGGCATTGATATGAACAAGTATATAGAAGATTTAACGCATACCACTGCGGAAAAAGAACGCCTTTCTGCCGAGCTTGATGTAGCAACGCAAATACAAGCCAATATGCTGCCTCGCATTTTCCCTCCGTATCACAATCACCCAGAGCTAGAATTATTTGCTACGATGAGCCCTGCAAAAGAAGTCGGCGGCGATTTCTATGATTTCTTTATGATTGATGATGAGCATTTTGCGATTATTGTAGGCGATGTGAGCGGTAAGGGAGTGCCTGCAGCGTTGTTTATGGTTATTGCAAAGACGTTAATCAAAAACGTAACTATGCAGGGAAAATCGCCAGCGCAAATATTCGAAATTGTCAATAATCAGCTTTGCGAGGGCAACGACGCGGGGCTGTTTGTAACGTGCTGGCTTGGTATTCTTACGCTAAAGACGGGCGAGCTTGTCTTTGCAAATGCAGGTCATACCTCTCCTGTCATAAAGCAGGGAGATTCTGCCACGTTCCTTTCTACAAAGCCGAATTTAATGCTTGCAGGAATGGAGGGAATGACGTATCAAAATCACACTACCACCATTTCGCGCGGCGATAGACTCTTTGTCTATACCGATGGCATAACAGAGGCGACAAACGAAAATAAAGAGCTGTACGGCGAAGAAAGACTGTTGAACGCATTAAAGAGCGTGAAATCTTTGTCAGCAAAAGAGATTTTGAAAGAAGTGCGCAAAGATATAGATGCATTTGTCGGCTCTGCACCTCAATTTGACGATATTACAATGTTAGAGTGTTCTCTCAAGGGATAGGAGGGCTTTTTTATGACAACAAAAGAATTTGCAGCAACAGATGAGAGTATGTGTGCAGTCAACGACTTTGTTCATTCTCTTTTGCCTCAAGACTGCCCAGATAATACGCTTTGTCAAATTGATGTAGCAGTAGAGGAGATTTTTATAAATATAGCTCATTACGCCTATTGCGCAAACGAAAGCGAGGAAAAACGAAAAGCCTTTATTGATTGCGGAATAGACGAAAAAGGAGCGTTTACCGTTGTCTTTCGTGATTTCGGGAAAAAGTTTAATCCCCTTGCTAAAGAAGACCCCGATATTACTCTTTCTGCAGAAGAAAGAAATATCGGAGGCTTAGGAATCTTTTTGACAAAGAAGTTTATGACAAGCGTAACGTATGAATACAAAGACAGTCAAAACATTCTTACGATAAAAAAGCAGCTTTAAGCTCTTGCGATAGAAAGAACGCCGTCTATTCCTGTAGCTTCAAAGACAGAAGAACAGAAAGCGGACGGATTTTTTATTATCATCTTGCCGTTCACTCCTGCCATCAGCTTATGAGCTAAAAGCACCACGCGAAGCCCTGCGCTAGAGATGTATTCCACTTTTTCCAAATTCAAAATGAGGAGCTTGCAGTTTTTCACGCTCTCTTTAACCTTTGATTCAAGTTGCGGAGCTGTTGTTGTGTCCAATCTACCATCTATAGTTAATTCGATGTTTTCAGCGTTTTTGGCTTCACTAATCGTCATAGTATCTCCTTGATAAAAATAAAAACTCTTCTCTCTCTATTTTTTGCTGTTTTTTATAAAAAGTCAATCCTTTTCTTTTATTCTTTGCCAAAACGTGCTATACTTTTGTATAAGGTGGATTTAATATGATTTGTGCAAAGTGTGGTAGTAATGTAGCAGATGGCTTTAAGTTCTGTCCAAATTGCGGGCAGAGTATCCAAACTATTCAAGAAGCAAAAGCTCCGCTCATCGAAAAAATGTCTGTAAAATCGAGCGAAATACCGAATCTCATTTTGATAAATGGCGGCATATTCACGATGGGAACAAATGAGTTTCACAGAAAGATAACGCTCACTCCTTTTTCTATGTCGGAAACGCTTGTTACGCAAAGGCAATATGAATATGTTATGGGGAAAAATCCTTCTAAGATGAAAGGAGAAAATCGACCTGTAGAATGTGTGAATTGGTGTGATGCACTTATTTTTTGCAATACATTGAGTATGGCGCAAAAGCTCACTCCGTGCTATAGCATCGGAAATGCTACTAATTTAACTTCATTTGATTCTGCAAGTCCTGTGTGGAAAAGAGTTGTATGCAATTTCACCGCGAGTGGCTATCGTTTGCCGACCGAAGCAGAATGGGAATATGCAGCCCGCGGCGGAAAGAGTATGAAAGATGCTCTTTTTGCAGGCGGCGACAATCTTGATGATTTGGGCTGGTACGGCGAGAATAGCGAAGTGAGAACCCATGATGTTGGCACAAGAAAAGCCAACGAAATAGGGCTCTATGATATGTGCGGCAACGTAGCCGAATGGTGCTGGGACTATATCGGAGAATTGCCTGTGCAGCCGCAGACGAATCCTCACGGTCCTCAAATCGGCACAATGCACGTTAAGCGCGGCGGCTCGTGGCTAGACGATAGAGAGCAATGCACTGTATATTACCGCTCTGGCAGCGCACCAACAGGCAAAAGCTCTAATTTGGGCTTCCGTGTGTGCCGTTCACTTGTCGATACGATTATGTAAAAGAAATCTGTTCACATCTTGTTTTGATAATCACACTCGCTAGAAAGATGTTCCTTTTTAGCGAGTTTTTTTGTCTTTTTCGGTTAAAGAAACAACAGAGATACTGTCTGTCTCACGTCAATGCGACACCCTTTCTCACGTCAATGCGACAGTGTGTCGCACGTGAATGAGACAGCCTTTCTCATAATCAAAATGCGACAGTCTTTCTCATAGGTTTAAATGAGACAGTCTTTCTCATTAGACCTGTTCGGAAACAGTATGTCAGTTCCGTACTCGGCTTTATGTCATTGCCGTACTCGATACGGCAATCTATAGCAATATAGGCGTTTTGAGAAAGAGGCTGTGCCTCAGATTATCGGGTCGAACCCGATAATGACAATTATCGAACAGGTCTATTCTATAAAAAAGTTTGTGAGGTGTTATAAAAGGTATGCTGTCATTATCTTACCTTGACCCGATAATTTTTCAAAGTGCCTAGAGCAGACAGTTTCTTGTGTCAAGCACGGTGAATAGAAGTGAAGAGAAATAAAAAAAGCCTCTCAGAATTATCTGAAAGGCTTTAAGTGCCACCGGTTGGAATCGAACCAACGACAGACGGATTTTCAGTCCGTTGCTCTACCAACTGAGCTACAGCGGCGCGCTTTACGTTTATTATATTAGCAAATGAGAAAAAAAAGGTCAATAGGTGTAGCGAAAAAAAAGTGATTTTTTTAACTTTTTTTCTGTTTTTTTGCTTTTTCTGTTTTTTTCTTTCGCTCTCTTTTATCCTCGATTTTCTATAGGTTTTCGATAGATGGTTTTATAGTTTTGCAAATCTCTATTTCTGCCGATTATGTTTGTAATGAATATTCTTTCTAAATTATCTTTACCTAAAAAACTTTTTTATACGATTTCTCTTTTGGCTCTGTGTGCGGCGCAACTGTTTTCGCAAAGCATAACTCCTGAAAGAGATAAGTTTGTTACTTATTCTAAAAAATTCATCGGAACAAAATATCAGCGAGGTGCAACAGGACCTGACGCATTTGATTGCTCTGGGTTCGTGTATGCAATGTCGAGAGAAAGCGTTGGTGTGCAGCTGCCGAGAACATCACAGGCGATGTATACCTATGCTATACTTGTGCCAGAAGCAGACAGAGAAGTGGGCGATTTAGTGTTTTTCCGCACAACAGGCTCTAACAATATTTCTCACGTCGGTATTCTCATCGATGATAACACCTTTATTCACTGCGCTTCTGACGGTCCAAAGACGGGCGTTATTACGTCTTCTTTGTCGGAAAATTACTGGAAAAATCACTATGTAGGAACGGGCAGATTTCTTGAGCCGACAAAGAAAAAACAAATAAATGTAAATCCACGCCCGAATGAAACGAATACGGTGGCTGCGAGTTCTCTTTCGTCGAGTAAAAGCTCAAAAGAAAGTGAAGTTGCTCCAAAAACAACAACAGCTGTTGCATATAGTGGGAATAATGGAAATAGTGGGAAAAAAACTTCTTTCTCTAGTGATTTTGTGGCAGATTTTTCGCTTGCGCTTGATTGGTCGGTCTTGACAGAAAAAGACTTCATCTTGAATTTCCGCGGGCTTTCTACTCAAGCAAATATCAGATACACTCCATGGAGCTTAGAGCCAGGTTTGGGCTTTATGTTCCGCTATGATAACAAAATGGGGATTGTGCAGATTCCTCTTTTGCTCTCGCTGACCTTTTCGCCTTATGTGCGAGCGTATGCAGGCCCTGTCATCACGTTCGGAACTGCAGAAGTTCCTGGTGGCGATACAGAAGCAAAAGGCTCTGTATTTCCTGGAATTATCGGCGTATCGTTTACGACAAGCGGCTGGGAAGTGGGAAGAGTAAAAATCGCTCTTATGCAAGATATTCAATACACGGTCTTTAATGCTACAGACGGTTCTGCGCTTTCTCCAAGAAAGAGCGTTGCAAGTTCTCTTTTGCTTTCTTCAGGCGTGAGAGTTTATTTGCCATTGTAAGTAAGGAAAATTGAGGAAAAAAGTATATATGATAAAAGATGTTATTTTTATATTGGGATTTATGTTTTTCTCGGTGTGTTTTACAGCTTGTTCAGAGAAAATAGGCGTAAAACACAATGCAGATAACTCGATTTTGCTTACGATAGACTCAAAAAGTAGCAAAAAACTGGATACTCTTATCAAAAGTCTTTCAGGAACTGAAAAAATCTTTGATGAAACAGAGATAAAAAACGAAATAATGCAGCGAAACGGGGAAAAAGTGAACGTAAAAGCAGGAAACGGAGCTTCGATTGAAATGGAGATTACGTTTTCGGGGAATGAAAAGGATTCTCTTTCTCCGCTTTTTAGCGAAAGTAACGGGGGAAAATCGTTTACGCTCACACTTTCTAAAGATACAATCAATCAATTTTTGTCTTTATTGCCTTCTGAAACACAAGAGTATACCGAACTTTTGTTAGCTCCTGTGTTTTCGGACGAAAAAATGCGCAAAGATGAATATATACAGCTTCTTTCTGCTGTGTATGGAGATGAGATTGCAAAAGAAATGCAGGGGGCAAAGCTAGAGTTTTCGGTCGTGTCGAAAAATGGCATTCGGCAAAACTTGAATATTGAGCTTGCAGAAATATTGTGTTTACGAGAAACAAAGAAATATACTTTTGATTGGTGAGGTTTTTATGGCAAGGCAATCTATCAGAGAAAAATACGGCTTTATGTTTGCACAAATGGCACAGGTGGCGCAGGCAGACGCGAAAATAAATGAAACAAATGTGTATGAAGAAGCAAACGCGCAAACAAGAACATTTATGGATAAACTTGCAGGAGAAAATCTGGCGGAAGGCAGCCGAATTGGCGGCGAGGAAAACTTTGAAGCGTTCTTTGATGCGGTAGAGAGCGGAAAAAGTGGGCTTATTTTGATGGAACACTATTCTAATCTCGATTTGCCTGCGTTAATTTATCTTCTTGAACATTCGGGCAACTCAAAATGCAAAGAGCTTGCAAGCCGTGTGGTCGCGATTGCAGGAATGAAGCTCAACGAAGATAATCCGATGGTAAGGGCGTTTGCGGAATCGTTTACTCGTGTAGTGATTTATCCGACGCGTTCATTGAACAAAATTGAAGACGCAGAGGCAAGGGCGGCGGAAGAGGCTAAGGCTCGCAAAATCAATCTTGCGGCAATGAAGGCAATGGACAAATGCAAAAAACAGGGCAAAGTTATTCTTGTTTTCCCAAGCGGCACGCGCTACCGACCTGGCAAACCAGAAACAAAAAAAGGGCTTCGCGAAATAGATAGTTATTTGCGGCTTTTTGACAAGATGATACTTGTTTCTATCAATGGTCTTTCGCTCCACATTGACCCAGAACACCCCGATGATATGCTTGCAGACATCATCGAACCCGACAAAATGGTATTTACTGCAAGCCCTGTGTATGATTGCAAGAGCTTCCGAAAAGAGTATATGGCTAGTTTGCCAGCTGAAGAGGAAGACCCAAAGCAGCGCATTATTGACCATGTTATGAGCCTCTTCGACGAACAGCACGAAAAAGTAGCAAGCTCTCTTTAGAGTATTTGCAAAATATCATCTAAATCGCTGCTAAGGCGGTTTAGAATCTCTGATTTTACATGTTCCCTTATCTTTTGCTTTTTATTCATATTCCGAGAGCTTTCTGAAGTAATTGGAATTGAATTATTAGGCTCACAAAATAATTTTAATACAGGTACATCTAACGCCTCTGCAATTCTTTCTATTGTAGAGAGTTTCGGTACATTCTTATACGTTTCCATAAGCCCTATATAACTCGCTGAAGTTCCTGAAAAAATCGATAGCCGAGTTTGAGATATTCCCTTTTCTTGTCTTATCCGTCTGATGTTGTCGATAACTGTTTTTTCCAATGGTGATAATTCGGTTTCCATACTACCAATTTTGATATTATTTTCTCATTTTACACTTGTCTTTTTGATAGTATTGTACTATAGTCTTTTCTATATTGTTTTTCACTATCAAAAACAAGGGAAAAGTATGCAGTTCACTTCATTATCATTTGCCGTTTTCTTTATTGTCTTTATTGCTTTGTATCACAGTGCTTCTTATAAGAACAATGTGCATATACAACGTATTTTATTGCTTATTGCTAATTTTGTTTTTTATATATTTGCAAATATATTCTTTTTACCATTTTTGCTTTATGCAATTATTGTATCTTATATATCAACTCAATTTTTGCAAAAGAATAAAAATAAAACAATACTGTTTATAGTAATTATTGCAGATTTGTTGCCATTATTATTCTTCAAATATGCGCCTGTAGATTGGAAAGGGCATATATTGTTTCCGCTTGGATTGTCGTTTTTTACATTCCAGAGCATAAGTTATATTGTTGATGTGTATAAATCAAAAGTTGAAGCACAAAGTCTTTTTGATACCGCGCTTTTTATCAGTTTCTTTCCTTGTGTATCTTCAGGACCTATCCAGCGTGCAGAAAATCTTTTTCCTCAGTTGCAAAAAATGCACCGATTCGATTATGAGAGCGCGACAGACGGCTTAAAGCTCTTTGCGTGGGGACTTTTCAAAAAGCTATGTATAGCGGATAAAATTGCGCCTTATGTTAATTTCGTGTATGCAGATATTGCTAATATGTCTGCTTTTGCGCTTCTTACAGCGGTTTTTCTCTATTCGTTTCAGATATATGCAGACTTTTCAGGTTATAGCGATATGGCGATAGGAATAGCGAAATACTTAGGCTTCGACATTGGGAAAAATTTCGACAAGCCGTATTTTTCTACGTCTATCAGCGAGTTCTGGAGAAAATGGCACATCTCGCTTTCGTCGTGGCTTCGCGATTATGTGTATTTTTCTTTAGGGGGAAGTCGCGTCGCATTGCCGAGAGTGTATTTTAACCT
Organism: uncultured Treponema sp.; assembly: GCA_937901865.1. Lineage (GTDB taxonomy): Bacteria > Spirochaetota > Spirochaetia > Treponematales > Treponemataceae > Treponema_D. Next base: position 5,105 of record CALDID010000009.1, on the reverse strand, counting down.
TATGGCGACATTTATCGTAAGCGGAGTGTGGCACGGCTCAACAGGGAACTTTATTCTGTGGGGATTGCTGCACGGTGCATTTCAATGTATAGAAAAAACGATAAAACCAGTCTATTCAAAAGTTCCTGCAACAGCAAAAATGATAATTACATTTATTATTGTTTCGTTTGCGTGGATTTTCTTTAGAGCTGATACGATAACTGATTCTTTTGCAATCATAAAAGGTATTTTTCACATATATTCTGACGTATTTTCTCTTTTACAGATGAAAAACACGCTCGGATTAAAAGAAGCATTGAGAACAGCTTTTGCATTAAATGATAGCTCTTTTGGTGGCTTTAGCGGTATGGCAAGTATTCTTTTTGTTTTGCTTATCTTGGCTATCACAGAAATTGCAGGGAAGAAAGGATTTTCTTTAACTAACTCAAAATATTGTGTCATTCGCTGGTTCTCGTATTATTCGCTTGCCTTGCTCATTATATTCTGTTTTCAAACAAGTATGACAAGCAATTTTATCTACAATAATTTTTAATCGAGGAATTTATGAAACGATTTATTTGTAAGCTCATTCTTTTTGTTCTTCCTGTTTCGATGCTATTTTTATTGTTAAATTCGCTGTATGTGCGCACGAATTATTGGAAACATGAAAATAATACTGATAAGTTTGTTAATATACCTTATGATTTAGAGTTGGTGAACTTGGGGTCTAGCCACACTTGCTATGGACTGAATTATGATGTTGTTCCTGAACTAAAAGCGTGGAATCTTGCGAATGATTCTCAGCGGTATTTTTGGGATTACGGAGTGCTGAAAAACTATGCTGACCATTTAGCAGAAAATGCGATTGTAATAATACCGATTTCGTATTTTGGCGTTATCGCACGCGGTGATTATTCGGAATATAGAAAGCGATATTATCGTATTTTGCCAAAAGAAGATATGGATTATTGGTTGCTCAAAGAATATATCGCATATTGCAAACTTCCGCTTCTGAGCGCAGGAGTGAACAGAATCCATATTTTCCGCGATATTCCAAAAGAGCGAATGACTGTGTTTTATGGGCGAGAAAAACATCTCGACGGAGAGGAGTTGTATACATATTGTGTGAACAAGCATAAAAGGTGGACTGCAAATAATAAAGGCGAAGAGGGATATAAAGAAAATATAGAAGAAATATCTAGGATAATTGAGTTTTGCTATGCACATCATTTGCGCCCTGTACTTATCACCGCGCCGATAACAGATGTACTTAACGAAATATATGAAGCTGATAATGACTTTTTTTCGACTTTCGAGCAATTTTCAAATGATTTGTGCCAAAAGTACGCAGGACTGATTTATCTTGATTATTCGAGAAGTGAAGCTTTTTCGCCGTATCACGAGCTTTTTGCTGATGGCGACCATTTGAATAATTTTGGTGCAGAAAAGTTTACACGCACTTTAATAAAAGATTTGCAGGAAAGATTGTAAAAGGAAAAGTTTTGACAAAAAATTGATAAAAATCAAAAGAAATTACAATCGCGATTTAAAAAACCGTAGTATCTTAGATTATAACAACTAATCTAGGAGAATCGTATGAAAAGATTTTTGCACACTCTAGTGGCGTGTAGTGCGCTTGCTATGTCGTTTGCCCTTGTTTCTTGCGCAAGCAAACAGGAGCAAACTGTTAAAGATGATGTGAAGCCTTCAACGGTTGATGTTGACAAAATGACAGCAAAGACTGCTCAAGAAATTGTAGACGATATGCGTATCGGTTGGAACTTGGGCAATACCCTTGATGCGTGGATTGACGGACAAGGCGGGCTTGAAAGCGAAACGTGTTGGCAGCAACCAAAGACCACAAAAGAGATGTTTACAGCTCTTAAAAAAGCTGGATTTAATGCTGTTCGTGTCCCGATTACTTGGCACAATCACCTTATTGACGACAAATTAACGGTAGACCCTGCATGGCTTTCTCGTTCAAAAGAAGTGGTTGATATGGCTATCGGAGAGGGGCTTTATGTCATCATAAATATTCACCACGATACCGCACCGAGCGAAGATTTTGAAGAAGGACGCGGATATTATCCGAGCGAGGCTGGCAAAGAAAAGTCATTGCGCTTTGTAACTCGCGTATGGGAACAGATTGCAGCAAACTTCAACAACGAATATGATGAGCACCTTGTGTTTGAGCTTTTGAATGAGCCGCGCCTTGTAGGACACGAGCGAGAATGGTGGTATGACGCAAATCACCCAGATTGCGCAGCTTCACAGAAAATTGTAAATGAGCTTGAAGAGGCTTGTATTGCAACTATTCGTAAATCAGGCGGAGCTAATGCACAGCGTTTTATTATGCTTCCTGGCTATGTGGCTCAGCCGTGGGCAGCTATGGCGGATTCTTTTGTTATGCCGAGCGACAGCGCAGAGGGAAGATTGATTATCAGCGTACACATGTATGACCCGTGGTCATTCGCAGGCGAAAACCCTGGTGAAGTTGAGTTCACAGACGAAGCTAAGGCAGGACAGAAGAACACCTTTGAAGCACTTAATAATCACTTTGTAAAGAATGGCGTTCCTGTTATCATTGGTGAGTGTGGAGCTACAAATAAAAATAACTTAGCGGCTCGTGAAGAATGGTATCGCTATTACTTTGAAACATCAAAGAGAAATGGTCTTACTGCGTTTATTTGGGACAATGGTTCTGTAGAAGTGGGCGAAGACGGAAATGTTGCAGAACATTACGGCTTTTATAATCGCACTGCACAAACATTCTATTTCCCTACATTGCTTAAAGCTGCCCTTGACGGCATAGCGGCAGGAGAAAAAACAGAGTAGAAACGTTTTATTTATAAATCCTTCATAAAACCTCCTTAACGCCCGTGCCTTTGTTAAAGGTGCGGGTATTTTTATTTATGTTTAATTCTCTTTTGATTTTTATATAGAATATACTTGACACAATTTATTAAAACTGATAATATATTTCTCATCGTTTGGTGCTATAGTCCAGTTGGTAGAACAACGGACTCATATTCCGTATGTCATAGGTTCGAGTCCTATTAGCACCAAATAAAAGCACCTCATTTTAGGGGTGTTTTTTTGTTTCTTTTCTTTATTTGTTAAATGGGATTCTCGTACAGTAATTCTCGTCTGTTTCGTGATGAATATATGCGCCGTTTTTCTGCATAACCTTGAGCGATGCGGGGTTGTCTTTATGCACAAACAGATATGCTTCGCTGTCCGCCGTTTTTTCTTTCAAAACAGCAAGCGCGAGTTTTAAGCCTTGTATGCCGTATCCTTTTCCGCGATATTCCTTTTTGATTCCGTAGCCGATGTGTCCGCCCGTAACGGTTTTCAAAAACTCGTTTAGTTCCGCACGGATTCGATACAGCCCGATGATTTCGCCGTCAAGCCACAACAGATAATCCTCCTGCTTCACCATTCCTTCTTCCAAGCCCTCGCCCGTCAAAAACTGCCTTCTGCGCGGAATGTATGTGCCGAGAAACTCCTCGTAGCTCAAACCGTGGCTCGTGTTTGTAAAGCCGTTTTCGTTTTCTGGCAAATCGCGGATATATTCCCATTCTTTGCGCAAAATCGCCTCATCGCCCTCTAGCACAAACTCTTTCAATTCAACCATTTTCTTTTCCTCCACGCAGAGCGTGTTTAAAAAAAATTGCCGCAGCAATACACTACGACAATATAAAGCAGGCTGTGCCTGTCAAGCGCCGTGATAGTTAATCAGCGTCGTTACTTTGGTAGGAGCGAGGGATTTATCATAATCCAAATCTGGCAAACCGATAACGCCAAAGAACTCGTCCACAATGCCGCCGCCTTGCTCAAGAAGATTGCGAGCCGCCGCAAACGTGCCGCCCGTTGCCACAAGGTCATCGATAACGATGTAATGCGCGCCTTTTTTGATGTCCTCAACGTGCGCTTCCACCGTTGCCGTTCCGTATTCAAGCGCATAGGAGCAAGAATACACTTTGCCGGGAAGCTTGCCCTTTTTGCGAATCAGTACAATCGGAAGTTCTAAGCGGTCGGCGAGCGGTGCGCCGAAAAGAAACCCGCGGCTTTCAATACACGCGATGCCGTCAATATGCTTGTCTTTATAAAGCTCAACCATGCGGTCGATGCAATACTTAAAGGCTGCAGGATTCGCCAATACGCTTGTGATGTCATAGAAAAGTATTCCCTTTTTGGGAAAGTCTGGAACGCGGCGAATTGCGCCGTCTAGTAATTGCTCTGTCATAACATTCCTTATTATAGTAAAATACTACACTCTTTTCAACACCCTAAATCTCTTTATTGAAAATCTATATGCTTTTCAGCACTAGGAATTCTAAAAGAAAAATACATTTCACCGTTTTCACTCGTTAATGCAAAATCACCTTGAGTTAAAATATCCATGCCGATTATAAAATCAAAATCACTGCCACCGATAAACTCTGAAACAAGCCAATTCGAGAAACTCATTTCATTTTGTATTAGCAAATCTGCTCTATACATAGGAGTAACGACAGTGCCTTGAGTAGAACGAACATAAGACATTTTGTAGTATTTGAGATGAAGAGCTTGTGCAATTCTTTTGCTCATAAAAGAACAAGAAGCTCCTGTATCAACAAGAGCTTTTGCATTTAATTCTATTCGTTTAGACTCTGCATCTTCTGATAGCACCGTAAATTCTGCTTTTACATCGAGCAATACGGCGTGTCTATGGTCAGTAGGAACTTTTATAGTAAAACTTTTATACAAACTGCACCTCTGGACTAAAGCAAGCCAAATGTTCTTTTTCTTGAGCAACACAAGTCTGAATCAGAAAATCACCGAGCTTTAACCCTCTTGATTTGGCTTCAGAGAGTGCATCGTTTTCTGTTTTGAAGTAACCTATAACAGAATTTGCATTTAAGAGAACCTCTTCCATTTCGTGTCCGCTGATTATAGAAGCACGATTCTTGTCAAACCAAAGATACAATGATTTTAAGTCGTCCATATCTTGCCTCCTAGAACTCAGTATAGCATAAAAATCAAGCAGTTTCTATAGAGTTTCTTTACACCTCACACAGAAAACACAGCATCTATCTCGCTCATAATCTGCCCTGTGGCTTTGAGGACGGCAATAATGCGGCTGT
>CALDID010000008.1 GCA_937901865.1 uncultured Treponema sp. | reverse complement strand
CATTCCCTCTTTACTATTCAATCGGTATAACTATCGAAAATCCGCTTTGACAAATTTTTTTTTCCGAATGTACGTTTTCGATAAGTTTCCCAATATATTGCAAAGGCTTTTCGCTTTCAAAAATTGCACCTTCGTCGTAGAGTACAACCGTCTTTTTCCAAGGCGATAGATAAGAAGAAAATGCCCCTCCGATTTTGCCGTTTCGCACAAAAATATCAGCTCGCAAATCTTTTATTTCGCTCATATCAGGAACAATAAACGGAGCCAATGCCATATATTTATTTCCAAAACACTTTGGCATTACTTCATTTATACTCAAAACACAAATTGCACCTTTTCCAACAGAACTATCCGCACCATAGCCATTTTCAAATGCCCACTCAAAAAGCTCTTTTATTCGTTCTTTTTCGTATGCTGAAAGAACATATATGTCGAATTTGTTTTCTTTTGCCCAATACTCCTCAACTGAATACAATCCACCACCTTCCACGGTGTTCGTAAAGCGCGAAATCGAATTATGAGTAACAATATTTTCCTCAAAAGCTTTCTTTCCATCACCCTGAGTTTCTTCTGAGGTCAAATACAGAGAAGCTTTTTCATATTTTTCTTTTTTATGCACTTTTATCTGCGCATAATCTGATTTAGAAAGTTTCCCTTCTCGCGTTTTTACTGTTGGAATCGGTTTGCAAATAAAACCTTTAGGAAACGCCGACGACGTAACAAACGCAGGTTCTTCGCCCTTGCAATCTTGCAAAAAACTTACAATGCCGTCATCGCCCTCATGATTTGCAACTCCCCATGCAACATGTCCCCAAATAGAGTCGCCTTTTAAAGCCGTTACAAGAGGGCTTTTTAGTTCTATTTGCACTCGGTACAATTTTCTTTCTGCCACTTCTGTCATTGCATATTCCTATAAAGCAATCACTTCGCCATTCTCATTTTTCAGCTCGACAAACTCAATCTGTCCATTGCCACGAGTTCCTCCTCCGCCAAGATAATCATCTTGCAAAAGTTTCAAGCCCTCTATTACAACTGCATCAAAATACTTCTTATCCGTTTCTCCGTTGTCACCAGTGTCAATAATGCGATAAAGTATCTCGAAATCAAAAGTAACATCAGGCACAACACGCTCAATCGGACGAGGATTCGCTTTTGCCGTAATGCGATTGAGAGAGTTTTCGCTTTTTTCCTCAATCAACGCCTCTCCATTACAAAACATTTTTGCCCAATCTTTCGTTAAAACTGCATCGCGCACAATAATGCGAGTTGGACCTTTTGATTTGTCGCCATCTTTTGAATTATTCGCGCTTCCAAATACGCGACAAATCGGGCAATCAGCATTTCCACAGTTACACGGGCTTCCGTCTAATCCCAATTTGCCTAGTTTCCATTCCAAAAGCGAGCGCATTTTTCCTTTTACTGACGAACCAGGAATATAAGGCTCTTGCGTTAACGGATTGCGGATAATTGGATTATCCATGCCACCGATTTCAACTTTGTCGTTTCCCGCACCAATATGCAATCCTGTAACAACGCGGATTTTTCCTGTTATCTTCTTCAATGCAATCTGCTTCATAGACTTCTCCTATGTTAGTTTTTCATATCAGGACGATTTTCATAATAAAAACCATATACAGCTTCAAATAAAGATACAAAAACATGATAATCCTTGACAGTGTTTATTAAGTCAATTCCTTCAGTAAGAAAAGTTGATAAATTGTCATAATACAAAGCATTGTATTTGTCATTTTTCTTGCATCTTGCAACTGTATAGTGAACTTTTGCCTTTATCATCTTGATATACGGTTTTTGCTCAATCCAAGATTTTTCGTCAGTAATAAGGCGGTCATATCGCTTCACTTCATCAAAAAGCCGACGTATCTGAGTAGATGTTACTCCATTTCGTTTTTTAGGGTCGTTCTCATCAACTTTTGCAAATGTTCTTGCAATACGTTCAGCAACAGTATCGAACAATTCGGGACGAATTTCCCCATTCTTATAAAATGAGTTTATCATCTTTTCAACTGCCATTTTTAGTCATCTCCTTAAGATTCTCTAGAACCTCGCTGTGTATATAATGCGTAGCACACTGCTATGCGAAACGAAATTATTTTTTCTTCCGATGTGCCAAAACCTAAAAGCCAATTTCTCGCCTCTTCATCTTCTACATTTCTGACAACAACATATCTAAAATTGCTTTTCCACGTTCTCGGTCTAAGCAAATCGCCAATATCTCCGCTTTTCACTTTTTGCGCCCGAGAAGCAAAATCAATCATCTTATAAACAATACCCGTTGAAAGCTCTTTGCTTTCAAGATATTTTTGCAATCGCTTGCCATCTTCAAGGCATTTTTCATACGTTTCCCAACTTACCGTAGTGCCAAAAACTGTAATCGCATTTTTTACGATTTCTCCTTTCTCGTCTTTTCTTGCCTTTGATTTTTCAAGTTCATTTTCAGCCATTTCTGCAATCATTCGTACAAGCGTAGAAGCAGAAGATAGCACAATACCTCCCGAAAGTGTAACAGATGGATTATTATTCGTTAATTTCCCGATTTCTTTTTGAAAATCACAGGCGAATTGCATAACTGCATCCCAAGCACCAAGAATACACAAATCATCTCCACCTGAAAAAACAGTATAAATCTTGTCTTCATAGCCATGCGTACGGACAAAATGTGTATAATATGCGCTGAAAAAATAGTGCAATTTATGACTCATATCCGCGTATCGCGAAAACGACATTCTCTCGCCCAACGAAGAAGAAAATACAAGCCCCAAATTATCTATATCCGATTTGAACATTGCAAGTTTTTTATTTCCCGTTGCCTTTTGCGCAATTTCACTAAATGTAAACAATTCGTATTTATTTTTCCATGGCGCAATATACGGCAAATGGATTATTGGTTTTCCAGCGATATATTTATTTACACTCGCAGGATTCCCATAATCAAAATGCTCTCTAACATTCACCATTTCAGCAAAGCTTTTTAGCTCTTTTGCGTTATACGAAACATATGAGGCTTTTACGAGTTTGCCACCAATTTCCGCAAGTGTTTCACAGTTTTTGCAGATTCCGCCATCGCTTTGCGCAGGGAAAATTCCACATTGACTGCATTCTCCATATCTTTGCAGTTTTTCATAAAACTCATCTAGCACAGCACCATTTTTCTTTAGGGCATTTTGCATTTTCTTTTGCTTTGCACAATCTGCATTATACCCAATGTCATTTATCAGTTTTTGCGCATTTTTCTGCTGCATTTCATCTTGACAGGCTTTTATGCCATCAGAAATAATAACCGCCAATTTTCCTGCAAACTCTTTTAAGAAATACTCTTCTGTTTCCAGTTGTATTTGCTGCAAAAGACGTATTGTATGTTCGGTATTCGGCAACAAAAGCATAAAGTTTCCGCCCGCCGCCGTCAAAATATTTGCATTCGGCATATCGAATTGCGAAACAATATTTCGTGCAATAATATCACCCAAAGCAGCAATCTCAAAACTTCTTGCTCTCAAAAGTTTTGAGCTATCGCTATTAGACTTTAAATCAAAAATATACTTTTGAATTCCTGATACATCACCTTTTAAAAAACGAAATTTCTCTGCACTATTGTCATTCAAAGCGTTTTCATTTTCGCTATTCGTTTGCTTGTGATACGCATACAAAGTTGCGGCAAAAGCAGCAGTTGTTTTCGCATGCTGATACAAACTTATATCTACATCGCAATTAGTCGCCGATGGAATACACCACCAATATCGCTCTAAAAGCGAATCAAGTGAAAATACAAAATCATCATAATTCAAACCTTTCAACATTGCAAAATCCGCTTCAAACTTTTGAAACAGTGCATTATATTTTTCTTTATTTATCTTTTTTTCTGAAGTTGAAAGAATTGCATCTTCTTCAAGCAGCAATAATTTACAATACG
>CALDID010000007.1 GCA_937901865.1 uncultured Treponema sp. | reverse complement strand
GCTCTTCCGATCTTGTGGTGGAAGATCCTGCAAGCAAACGCCGGATGGAAGTGCGGACGACGCAGCCCGGCATTCAGTTTTATGCGGGAAACTATATCGAGGGCATACGGGGCAAGGACGGTTTTGTTTACCACAATCACGATGCCCTCTGCCTTGAGACAGAAGCATATCCTGACGCTCCGAACAAGGAGTCTTTCCCGTCGGCAATAGTGCGGCCTAATGAGAAATATCATCAGCTTACGCAGTATTCGTTTAAATTTTGAATTTAATTTAAAATCAGTTTCAGTATTTTCTTCAGCATAACTTTTAGCCAGTTCAATGTCGTCTACAATAATCAATGGAAAATTCAATCTGTTGGCCTCCTCAATGGCACCATCCTTAGGTTCAGGAGTGATGAGACATGCAATGTTATGTTTAAATGCCAATTGAACACCTACTGCATCAATCCAATCTCTTATGACAATATCACCAGTATGTGCATCATGCAAATAAGTGAATTTTCCTGTAAATCCGTCAATTGAGAAAAAATCATCATTTCCTATAAGTTTTCCATTAATTGAATTAGTCAACTCTTGAATATCCATAAAAATACCTCACTAACATATCCTTTATTCACGCCCTGCTGTAATACAGTATTAAAGTAAAATTATTCTGTGATACTTGATATTATACTTATAATGTTACAGTATAATATCAAAACTGACAATTATAAAAGTATAAATTTTAATTTTTTTCTGTAATAGTTTTGCTGGTAAATGTTCATTCTTGTGCCTATGAACACAATCAGAGAAATATTCGTTAATAACTTGAAGCATTACCGAAAGAAAAAAGGATTGTCGCAGGAAAAACTCTCGTATGCCGTCGGCAAAAGCATTGCGTATATCAACCAAATCGAAAACAAAGACTCTTGGCCTCAGCCCGAAATGGTGGACAAAATCGCCTGCGCGCTCGAAATCAGCTCATCGGCACTCTTTGAAGAAAACGGCTGCCCCGAAAATGAGCGGATTGTGTTTGCAGCACACATCGGAAAGCGCATCGAAGAAGAATTGTTAGACAAAATCAGCAAAGACATCAAAGATATTTGCCGCACAATTATATAATTGCAACGAAAAATCCAATCTATACAGATACATATTTTTGTGCTATTATAAGTATGTGAATTATTCAGAGAAAGATTTTCCGACAGAAGAAGAATATGTCGCACGAATGTACACAGGTGCATTGCTCAATCCGCGTGTGGATTCGACATTCAAGGCTTTATTCACGCAACCTACCGCAGAATCTCGCGGCGCATTGAAGAGTTTTCTTGAAGCGGCGACCGAACGAGATATGGACAGCTTTGAGTTTGTGTCGAATGACGCACCAGAAGAATTTGGCGGACAGCGGCGTGTTAGCTATGATATTGCCTGTGTGTTTTCCGACGGTGAAGCGGCAGATATAGAAATGCAGGCTTTTAATCAGGAATATGACTATGGCAAAAGGGCAGAGTACCAAGTATCTAGGCTTGAAACGACTTACTTAAAGAAAGGTGATACGTGGGAAAAAGCTCCGAAAGTCTATCAAATCACAGTGCTCGATTTTATCTACTCGAAGATAGATGAGAATAATGCAGAAACAAAGAAGCCCGTCAGTCGCTATTCTATGCGCACAAAAGACGGCAGAGAGCTTTCTAATGCGTTAAACGTGATTTTTATTGAACTGCCGAAAGTGCAGGGCTTGGAGCAAAGTCTTGATACGAACACACGGCTTGAGAATTGGGCTTTGTTCTTGAAAGACGCAGACAATCCGCAGAAAAACGAGTTGATACATAAACTCACACAAAAGGAGGCAGGGCTTATGCAAGCGCAGCAATCATTATCGAATATCAGCGAAAACCGTGATTTGTGGATAGCCGAGTATCGCAAGGAGATGTATGAACGCGACAGACGTTCTAGCATAAGTGCAGCTATAAATAAGGGCTTGAAACAAGGTCTTGAGCGAGGTCTTGCACAGGGAATTGCACAGGGTCTTGAGAGAGGACTTGCACAAGGTCTTGAGAGAGGTCTTGCACAGGGAATTGAGCAGGGAATTGCACAGGGGCTTGAGCAGGGAATTGCACAAGGTCGATTTGATGAAAAAAAAGATATTGTCAAGCGATTATATGCTTTAGGACTTTCTCCCGAACAAGTGGCACAAGGCGTTGGCTTGTCTGTGCAAGATATTAAGCAGCTCATGTAGTGCTTTTTGACAAAATACCCCCACGAGCAAGCGATATGCACTGTGGGGGATTTTTGTGTAAAGCCTAATGCTTATAAAGCAACTTTACGCGCCTCGTTTATAAAAACTGTCGCTTTCGCACGGAGTATAGAATACCTTTGTGCCGTCTTTCTTCCAATAACGAACCACTATACGATATTCCACCCCATTTTCCAACCCTAGCGGCGCAGTGAAGTTTATTTCAGTCGGTTTGTTGCGGAAAATATCCTCGTTGTCCACTCTGTACCACTGCGCCATACTTTCCACCGCCGTACCGTCTTCGTTCTGCGGCACAATATAAAGCTCGTCTTTTTCCAAATCCATCTTTATATTATGTCCCATCAATCTCACGCCTTTACCTGCTGTTATTTTTCCGTCGCTTACTTTTCTCGCTAAATCGGTAATTTCGCTCATCACAGGCTCTTTTCCGTTGCCCACAAGCACCGCATCTACTTCCAAATTCTTTACTGCTTCAAGCACTTTTTCATTCGGAATAAACTCTACTGTGAAATCAGAAAGATTGTCTGCCTCTGCCTTGTCCGCCACTTTGCCGCGGTGCTTTATGATAAGTACTCCAAGGTCTAAAATCTTTACAGAATATCCCTCTTTTAACAGCTTAATTACCTGTTTGTCGTACAATTCAAGTCCGTTTTTCAGCGTAACCACGTCCACGCCCTTATTCTCTTCGTTTATGCGGCTCAACACCGCTTTCACCGAAGCCACCTTTGTATGCACTTTTGCGTAATAGCTGCGGTTTTTGTCAAGAAAATTCTTGTGTAACGTGATGTTAATGCTCGGCTGAATCGCCTCTTCAGAAACTAATTCGTCGCTGATGCCTTTCATTGTGTACCTTCCTTATAAGAACACTTTTTTTCGCTATAGAGCTGCAACGCAGATATTATGCTTTTTTCGTGTCCTTATATATCTAATGTACTAAAATGCGGCGGCAAAAGTCAAATTTTTTTTATATATTTTCTCTCTTTTTCGCATTTTTTCTGCCGAAGCAGTTGCTTTTTGCTGCAAGTACTATTTACGTCACGTCTATTGTGCTATTTGCATGACGATTATTGTACTATTTGCGTCACGTCTACTGTACTATTTACATGACGATTATTGTACTATAATCATGACGAAAATAGCACGTTTTCAAAACGCTATCGTACACAAAGTGAATTGTGATTTTTTTCTGCGATAAAAACCGCTTATTGAGAATAATGAGTCAACTAAATAGGCAAATTTCACTTGCTCATTTTGTGCTATAGTGTTAGACTAAGCTAACTGAAACAAAGGAGGTGCAACCGATGGATTTAGAGAGCTTTTTGATATGGAGATGTGCGCCAGTGATTGCTGGGATGAAGAGTGCGAACTTAGTTTCTGTTTCAAAGGTGTCTTTTCCGAGTGCAGAAGAGCAGGTGTTGCGGATTTCTCAAGAAGACAGTCCGCTGAAATTTGCTATTATCTGCGGTTGTGCGCAGCGTGTTTTGGTGTTTGTCTATCGCGAGGATTTGCTAGAGCGTGCGCTGTGCAGTCCTGCGGCTTCTTTGTGGCTTGAGCAATACGGATATACAAAAAATATGAGTGTTGCGCAAAAGGTGGAGCGGCTTACTCGTCGTCTTGAAAAAGAGAATAACTGCGCTTCTTGTGAGCAGGGGCGAGCTGCTTTTCCGCACGAAGTCGGCGTGTTTTTGGGCTATCCGCTTGAAGATGTCAAAGGTTTTGTGCTGCACGGCGGACAGGGCGCGAAAATATCGGGATACTGGAAAGTATACGGCGATGAGGAGCGGGCGCGAAAGGTGTTTTCACTGTACGAAAGATGCTTTGCGAAATCGCTTGAAATCGCAGAGCAGGGCGCAACGTTTTCTGAGGCTTGTACTCTTTTAAGTGCGTAACGTGCTTAAATATATATTTTTGAAAACCGTCTGGGACGGAAATATCGTCTATGATGGGACAATGGGGGTGTTTGATGAAAAGTGTAGCGATTGTGTACGCAAGTACAACGGGCAATACAGAGGCTATGGCAAATGCTATTTATGAGGGAGCTGGCGAGGGCGCAAGTTTGAGCACAGCGGACGAAGCAGACGCAAAGGCTGTTTTGAGCTGTGATGTTCTTGCGCTCGGAAGTCCTGCAATGGGCAGTGAAGAGCTTGAAGACAGCATGGAAAACTTTTTCTCAGGAATAGAAGGCTCTTTGTCTGGAAAAAATGTTGTTTTGTTTGGTTCTTATGATTGGGGCGATGGACAGTGGCTTCAGACATGGGAAGACAGAGTGAAAGCGGCTGGCGCGACATTGATTGCAGAAAGCGTGAAGGCTCACACCGCTCCTGAAGAAGCAGATGTTGAGGCGTGCAAGGCATTAGGGAGGAAGATTAGCGCATAGAATAGAAAAGATTTTGTAAGTTTTGAGGTTTACCGTACCTCCGTAGAAAAATGGTAAAGAGTGTGTCCCTTTGAGCTTGAGGGGGAAATTGCCGTCAACAATTTCTAACAAGCTACCTATGTGGCAGGAGCAGTGTTCTTCCTGCCACTTTTTCTTTCGTTATAAGTGTGAAAAAGACGATTGCAGCTTTTGTACTTCTGTAATCGGTAAATGAGTACCTTGTGCAACTTGTTCTACAGAAAGCCCCATTTTCAAAAACTCGATTGCATTGTTTACGGTTGCTTGTTGCATGCCTTGTTCCTTTGCTTGCTGCTTTGCTTGTTCAAGAGTGTTGCTAAAGTAGGCATTTCGCTCTCTCTCGGCACTTTCATACGAAAACTTTATCCACCATTCTTTTTCATCTTTGCTGATATCTTGAAGCAATGTGTTTGCCATAAGCAAGTCCTCCTTTCTCTCGTCAAACTTCCTAAAAATTTCTTGTGTTATTTCGCTTCCTCCAGATTGTATCATCAGTGCCCAAAATTCTAGTTCACTCATCGTTTTGATGTTCTTCTTTAGCTTGGGCAATTCGATATAATGAATCTGTATCACATCAGACAACTGTTTGCCGCTTTCGTCATCTCTAAATGTATAACTATGATGAAACCTTTCTTGTCCTGCTTCGTCATGTATTATCTTGAAGTCCATAAACATTATTTGAAATACTCTTGGCATTTTAGAATATAAAACACCTGCCTTAACTGCATTTTTTGCAAGCACTGCACTATAATAAATGCTTCTTCTTATTTGGTCATCGCGCTCTTTTGTACCTTGCATTTCAACATCGACTTCACTTTTATCAGCAAGAACGCAGTGAATATCTAATCGAGGGAATTTACCGCTCATAAAATCTAGAAGAATATCAGGATTTAATACAATTGCTTCTTTTACCTTTTGCCCAATTACAGACGAGAGCATCTTTGTTCTGCAATAAATGCCTTCTTTTGTTTCTTTCGAGAAAAAGGATTTAAACACAACGTCGCTTTTTAAATCGAGCAAACGCCCATCTGATACGGCTTGTCGAGCTTGTTCCTTGATTTCATCATTATCATAATAAAAGTTCACTTGCTTGCTACTCCCTTACAGCCAGTATAGCACGAAGAACGATTTTTATAAAGCGATTTTTCTTTAATCAATAGGGGTTTTATAAAAAAGAATTTGGCTATATAATAGAAGATATGGTTAAGCATATCATTTTATGGCAGTTAAAAGACGAGCTTTCTGATGAGCAAAAGAAAGCGGTGAAAGTAGGTATCAAAGAAGGGCTTGAAGCTCTTGTTGGTAAAGTTCCTGGTCTAAAAGATGTCAAAGTGCAAATCGAGTGCCTTGCTTCTTCTAATGCAGATGTCTTGCTTGACAGCACTCTTGAAAGTGAAGAGGCTTTAAAAGGCTATGCAGTTCACCCCGAACACGTTGCTGTGGCTGACTCTAAAGTGCGCCCGTATACAAAAAGCCGTGTGTGTATGGACTTTGTTGTCTAGTGTTCTTTAGAGGATAGAATGAAGCAGAAATTACTTTCGTTTATCGCCGCACTTTTCTCGTTGCCGCTTTTTGCGCTGTCGGTTGATTCGTCGAGTTTTTTTCACGAGCCTATCACTCCCTCTCGCGAAAGGTATGTTATGTATGTGAATATCTACGACTGGGGACCTGCTGTTGATTTTGCAGTGGTCAATGTCGGTCTTCCTGTTGCCGTGTCAGACTTGCACAGAGAAGACTTTGAAGTCGGAGTGTTTGGAATGTCGGCAGGAAAAAAGATTGACATAGTAACGGGCTACAGAGAAGTTACAGATGTGTTTTTGTGCGACGAAAACGGGAGTAAACTGAGCGAAGAGAAGGGGCAGTATATCGCGCTTTGTATGAGCGTTCACCCCGACGACTCTATTTCTAATCCGTTTGTGTCGTTTCCTGCCTCCATCTTGAAAAAAGGCATAAAAACGCTGAGAGTGAGAAACAGTGCGCTTTCTATCGATATTGCGAAAATTGACGGGGTGAATTGTCCGCTCCTTTCTGGCTTTAGCGAAGATTGCTTTGAGAAAGATGAATATGCAATGCACTATGCTTCGTGGATTCCAGAAATAAAGGATAGTGCGCAAAAAGTGCCGCTTATCGTTTGGCTTCACGGGATTTCTGAAGGGGGCGAGGACGGTTTAGCACCGTTAGTGGCGTGCAGAGTGGGGGAGCTGACGAAAAAAGAGGTTCAAAGCTCATTCGGAGAAAATGGCGTTGCGCTTCTTGTGCCGCAAGCGAAAACATCGTGGCTTGAGTCTACCACAAAGGACGTTTTCGGCAATAATATATGGGTGCCTGTGGATATAGAAGAGCCTGTGAAAAGCCTATCAAAGAAACTTGCAGGGAAACTAACACAACTATTCGATAGAATTTCTGTCGATTCTGGGCAATTTGAAGCAGAGTTCCCAGAAAAAGAGCCGACCGCGACGGTTTCGATTTATACAGAAGTCCTCAAAGATTTGATTGTAAACTACATTGCAGAGCATAGCGAAATCGATGAAAATCGCATATATATAGGAGGATTTTCCGCAGGCGGATATATGACGGTTAATATGATTTTGCGCTATCCCGAATTATTCGCCGCCGCATTCCCTGTAAGCGAAGTGTATCCGAACTCAAAGCTGACGAAAGGCGATATTGAAGAGCTCTCTAAAATGCCGCTGTGGTTTGTTCATTCAAAAGATGACGGCGTGGCGAAAATAGAAAAATACGATTTCGCTACTGTTCGCCGCTTAGAAGACATAGGCGCGCAAAATCTGCATTACACGCTGTATAATTGCATTGTAGACGTTGACGGACTTTATTTTGACGAAGATGAAAATGTGTGGCAATATTCGGGACACGACGCACATATCCCGCTTTTTCGGGGCGAAGTCTATGAAGAGGGGCTTTCGATATTCGATTGGCTTGCTTCTAATCGGCGAAAATAAGCACTCATCTCGTTTCTGACTTGCCGTTTATTCGCTGTCCAAAGAGGTGCGACGAGGATTTTTTTGTCGCCGTCGCCCGTGAGCCTGTGTATAACAATGTTTTTCGGCAGTATTTGTATCGCTTTATACAGCAAGTCAAAATACTCATCTTTTGATAAACACTTGATTTCGCCTTTTTGGTACAGCTCGAATAATTTTGTTCCTTTTAAAACGTGCAGCACCGTGAACTTTATGCCGTCGCTTCCTGCCTTGACGACGTGGCGCACGGTTTCAAGCATATTGTTTTCGCTTTCAGTCGGTAACCCGAAAATAACGTGTGTTACAACGTGTATTTTTCCGCAAGAAGCCTCGTGCAGTTTTTTTACGGCGGCATCATATTCAATAGTTTGGTAACAGCGATTTATGAGCGTTGCCGTGTTGTCGTTCGCTGTTTGTAAGCCGAGTTCTACGGTTACAAAGGTCTGTTCGCACAGTCTGGCAATGCGAGAAATCATATCATCGCTCAAGCAGTCTGGACGAGTGGCTATCGCAAGCCCGACGACACCTGTTTTTTCGCTGTGTGCAATCGCTTCACGATAGAGCTTTTCGAGTCTATCGGCGTTGCCGTAAGTGTTTGTGAAGTTTTGAAAATATGCGATATATTTGCCGTCGGTTCTGCCGCTTTTGCCTTTGAGCTTGCTTTCTACGCGGCATTTTGCTTCTTCGAGTTGCTCGGTTATGCTTTTTTCTCTGTCTGCCGCAAAGTCGCCAGAGCCACGCGCCGAGCAGAAAATACAGCCGCCGCTTCCTTTTGTGCCGTCGCGATTGGGGCAGGTGCAAGAAGCGTCGAGCGAAAGTTTATAGACCTTGCAGCCAAATTTGTCTTTGTAAAAATCCGATACCGTTATCATCTAGGCTATTGTACTTGCATTTTCTACTATATATCAAGCATTTTTTCGTTAGATTTATTCTTTAAAGAAGCATTTAGACGTTTTGATAAAAGCAGAATTGTTTCGAGTGAATAATTATCAAGATTTTTGAGTTCTGAAATGATGTGATAAAGCGTTTTATTATTTGTTTGGTTATGTTCTTCTCCGCCTGTAACCAAATACTCTACAGATACCCCTAAAACTTTCGCAATGCGAACCGCAACATCTGCACTCGGCGTGCTGTTTTTTGATATGCCGAGTGAAATCCCACTTACTGCAAAAGAAGCCTTTTCTGCAAGCTCCTTTCGACTTATATTTTTGAATTGAAGTTCGCTTTCTACGTTTTGCCAGAATGACATATATGTAGTGTATTAAAATCTTGAATTTCTTGCTCTTAAAATGTTAAATACTTGAATTCTTTATTCTGTATTGTTAAAATATTAAATAAAGTTGCTGACGTATTTTAGGATTTTAACAAAAAAATCTCGAAAGCAAGCGTTTGTAGATATTTTTTATATTTCATAAGGAGTTTTTGTTATGGCTACTGCGGTTTATGTGAAAGATGGTGATTGCTTTAAGCATTTTGTTTGCTTTGTTCCTGAAACGGACGACAAGAAATGCGTTTTTGTTGACAAGAAAACAGTTGAATGTAAAGCGTTCAATAATGTCGATTGTGTTGAAACGGTTTCTTTTTCAGAATGCACTTGCATAAAAATGAGTGCGTTTGAGGATTGCAAAGAGCTGAAAATGGTCGTATGGAATGGAGATGAAAACAATGATAGCACGCTATTGACGAATTATACTGTTGCGACGGTTGATAATATCTCTATTCAGTACAAAGCGTTCAAGAATTGCGCAAAATTGCAGGCGGTGGTTTTGCCAAAAGTAAACGGAAAAATCACGATTGAAAAAGAGGCATTTGCAGGGTGCGGCGAATTGCGAACGGTTGTTTTCGGCAATGCAAAAGATGTTGATATAAGCGAAGAGGCGTTTATCGGTTGCGCAAAAGTTACGTTTGTATGTGCTTCTGATTCTGCAGCAGAGCGATATGCGCGGGAACACGGGTTTAGAATCGTGAACTTCTAAGCGAGGGCTACAATGGAACAATACAAAGATGATGACCGTTACCAAAGTGCACTTCGCATAAACGGCTTTGCGTTTCATAATTATGAAGAACTGTATTACAGGGATTTGCTTTCAAAAAATCCGAATGTGGCACTCGATGACAGCAAAAAGCACGAAGCAGAACACGAATGCACATCAATAGATGGTTTTCGTGTTCGTCCAAAAGTCGTTACATCTGTACAGGAGTATTTGAATATCATCGATAAGTTGAAAACTTCGTCTGCAAATCCTGTGCTGTATCACGGACAAACAAACGCAAATACATATCCTTTGCCCTATGTTCTTAGAACGAATCCTGATAAGGAAAATAGATTGTATGACGAATTTCGCCGTCGGTTTCCTGAAGAGCTTCAAAACTGTACAAACAATATGGAGCGGCTTGTTTTTATGCAACATTACGGACTTGCGACGAGATGTTATGATTTGAGCGAAAATCCTTTTGTAGCACTCTATTTTGCTTGTGCTGATATGGTGAAATTCAGAGAGAAAAAAGACGCTGACCAATACAAATGGGGTAGTGTGTTTTTATTCAGAATGCCCGAAGATTCTCTTTCAGACATAAAACCGTCAGACAGTTCTACTGTGAGTGTTATTGCAACAACAGCCACGCTGGATAAAGAGTTCTCGCTGAAAAAATTGCAGATAGATTTTCGCAATGACGGACATTTGTCAAGCAATGATAGTTTTATCTATTTCAGGGATATTATCAGGCGTTCTGTTATCGTGCGCACCAAGCAGGACAATCCGAGAATCAGAAATCAACGAGGGCTTTTTATAATGTTCAATGCGAACAGAATTTCGAATATTTTTGACAGATGTTCAAATGAGCTGAATGTAGTATCTCCTGATGATTTTATGGATTATGTTTTAACAAGAGCTGACCCCGAGTTAAATCTTTTTAGTCTGCAAAAAGGAATGTGTTCTGATTATCCTACAGAATTTAAGAACACGACGGAATGGGATTTTCGATTTGAAAAGATAATTCCGTATTCCCTTGAAAATAAAAATCCGCTTATGCAAAACGACCCGTTTGATATAAAGCGATTATATTATCGTGATTCTGACAAAGCACAGCTTGTTGTACTTATTCCGCCAACAGCAAAAAAGAGAATAAAGCAGCAACTTGCGAATATAGGTTTTACGGAAGAGTTTATTTATCCTGAACTGGATTCAGTGTCATACGCGCTGAACAACGCAGAATATTGAGGTAGCACGATGAAAAAAAGATGGATTTTATTTGCTTTATTTACAGTGCTGTGTGTACTTGGTTGCACAAAAATCTCTGATTATTATGAGGACTATAGAGATTTATACGACAATCTCGATATTTCTATTGTCAAGAGCGGTATATCTTGGAAATATTACGAATATGCCAATGGCTATTCTGATGAAGCTACAGCTCAAACAGCAAGCCTTGCAATCAAAATCAAGAACAATGGAAGTTATCTAGACAATGCAACGGCATCGCTTTCCACAAATCATAAAGATGTAACTCTAAGAGACTCTAGTAGCCATTCTTTTGAGCTTTATAGCGGAGGCGATTATATAATTGAATTCGAAAATTCTGATACTGGCTATTACTACACATTTTCAGTTCCGTTAAATTTTTCTGAAGACGAGAAAATTCCATTTACCATTACTTTTACAGATTCACATGGAAATACACAAAAGCGAAAAATTGAGGTTGCCCTTTCAGATGAAATTGACCTAGAAACTGAATACAATTCGATTTCTTCGGGTACATTGTCGGTTGAACTTGTTGATTATGCTGTAAAAGAATATGAGAACGGAAACGATGACGGAGTTGCTAACGCAGGAGAAAGTTTATATTTGGATATAAAGTTCTGGAATACAGGAAACGAAGATTTATCGAATGTAACGACAACACTATCTACTTCTGGCGATTATGCATCTTATGTATCTATTGTCCGAAATAGTTGCGAATTCGGCGATATGAAAGCAAAATATTACTATACATTGGGTTATAGAGGTGATACTGACGGCGATTGGAATAGTTCTGGGGTATCTTTTATGTACAGCTCTTTCAGTGCATACGGAAGTTATTCGTATAAAGAAAGGGCATTTATATTCAGCATATCATCGGATTGTCCATATTCTGAAATACCGTTCACTATTACATTTTCAGATTCTAGTGGAAACGAATATACTGATTATCTCTTAATACCAGTTTCTTCTATGAGCAGTTCCTCAATTAACTTATACGCAGGAACAAATTATAAGCTTTATGAATACTATAAAGAAAGCGGAAATACGATTTTAAACAGCACATACGCAACTCTCAATGGGGAGGCAGATGCTGGAGAAAATTTGTATCTGGATATAAAATTTCAAAATAACGGCACTGGTACTGTTAAGGGAATAACGGTTTCTCTTTCTACTTCAAGCCCTTATGTTACAATAAACCGAGGTGTAAGCAGCACTATCGAAAGCTTAGCTGCAGGAGCTTCGAGCACTCTTACTAATGCGTATGGATATTTCCGCGACACAAGCGGTGACCTCAAAGATAGAGCATTTTCGTTCAGTATATCATCGGATTGTCCTAGCGGAGAACCTTTATTATTTACGTTGATGTTTACAGATTCTAGCGGAAACGAATATATAGATTATCTGAATCTTCAGGTGCAATAGATATGGAGAAAAATATGCAGAAGATATTTGTTATTTTATGTGCAATATTTCTTGTAAATACGGTGTTTGCTGTAGACGGCGGATATTTTATCGGCGACGGCGGAAATGGCAAGCGTGTGCTTGTGTATTCATCGGTAATTGAAAACGGCAAAGAAAGCGATTTGTGGATTGCGCAGAAAATAAAGCGCGATTCGTTCAGTCTTGCAGCAACAATTACAAATATTGAAACAGGGCGCACAGAGGGAAGTTTTACATCTGATTTTTATGCAGAAAATGATTTTATTACAAAGGCGCACGGAGAGGCGACAACGGTTTTATTTGAATCGCTCGGCGTGAATTTAACGGCGGCAGGAAAACGGCTTTTGCAATACGGCTCGTTTACGGAAACGGCGGAGGAATCTGCGGAAAATCTGGAAATATACAAGGCAGAGCTTGCCCGATTGGAACACGAACAAGCAGAACTAATGAAAAATCGCTCTACTGAAATTGATTTGGAAGCGCAAAACACGCGGATAGAACTTCAAAAACAAATTTTAAGCCAACAGCAAAAACAGGAAGAAGAACGGCTTGCAAGATTGCGCGAAGATGAAAAACGAAAATCAGAAGAAGAACGGTTGAGTAAAGAGCGTAGTTCTGAATCACAAAAGAAAATTGTTGCTTTGACAAAAGAAATTGAAGAAAAAGCAGCGAAAATTCGTCAGAAGAAAATTGATAATATGAGCGTAATGCAACAGATTGACGTTATTGAAGGTGAAAAACAGATTTTGCTTGCAAATGAAAACTCTATTGAAGAAAATATTTTGGCGTTTAACAGAGACCAAGATTATCTTTGCGGTAATGAAATAAAAGAACGCAGGGAAAGAAAACCGAGAAAGACGGAAATGAATTCTGACGGTTCATTAAACGATGCAGGAAAAGCCATTCTTGAAAGCGATTTAAATGCAATTTTGCAAAAATACGAAAAAATAAAAACTGAAAATGAAGCTCAGGTCAGAACATCTGCAAAAGTTTTACAGGAAAATCTTCGCAGCAAAATACTTTCTGATATAGAAACGCTTGAATCAAAAACATTCAAATCAGATTCTTTGCAGAATTCGGATATTTATTTCCGAATCGGCGAATATGACGGCTCTTTAGATGTACAAGGCTGGCATTATTCCATTTCATTTATGTTTGCAGGTAGCACTGTTTTTACACGAAGCGGTATTTTGTCATACAAGCAAGTTACGGGGAAAGATGTGCCGAAGTATCCGAAAGCCGATGAATCAAACCGCGAAGAAAAGATAAAAAGATACGAAGAATATCAAGATAATGTGGAAGCGTATGATAGTTTTTTCCGTATGAATGTGCCGTATATCCGCGCAATGCTGTCGTATTCTATCAAAGTGGACGAATGGAAAAATGCTTCTCACTATTTTATTTCAGTTGACAGGATTGATTTTTTCAATGTGCAGACAGAAATTGCGATTGCAATAATTACACCGCAATATACACTTGCATATTCATATAATCCAAGCACTTATGTGAATTGGAATCTTGAAGGTGCAAGAATAAAGCAGGAACGAAAAGACAGCAAAATAGCAAAAAAAGAAGAGAAGAAAGAAAAAGTACGGCAAGCGGCGGCAGGAGACGACTGGGCGTATCAAGAACTTGGATATGGCGGTATAACAGGATTGGGAATAAACTTTGGCAATTTTGATGACAGCTTTTTGTGTAATATTTATGGAGATTTTTCTTTGTCGCCGTATTTGTTTTTGGACATCGGCTTTTTCTATAGCAATGCAGAAATAAACAAAAATTATCCTTCATATTTAGAGTTTGGGCAGCCAATGACGTTCGGCATACAGGGAGGATTAGGACTTAACAGGCGAATTCATATTTTGGATATATTTCACCCGAATTTTTATTTCACAGTTGATGCTGGTTATGCGGGAACGCTTGCAAAATTATTCTATTATGATGTAAAGAAAGATGTAGCACAAGGTGAATCAACATTTTTGGCATATTCTGTTGGTATGACGGCGATAAATATTTTTCAATTCACACTGGATATGCGCTACTCTGTATATCAGCTCTTAAATTATGACAACGATTTGAGTCATTCTTTTTCTGCAGGTATTCGCTGGATTCTTCCGACGGTTTCTCTTTTTTAGAGTGTAGAGAGGGGAACTTTTTATTTATGCTGGAAGCGATAACCTTGACGAAGTGGGGTGGTATGAAGAAAACAGCGGAACTCATACACACCCTGTAGCGCAAAAAAAGCCGAACGGCTACGGGCTGTATGACATGAGCGGCAACGTGTGGGAGTGGGTGTGGGATTCCAAATATAGTCCCTTCCGTTATCTCTGTGGCGGCAGTTGGAACTATTACGACTTCGGCTGCGAGGTCGATAGAGAGCACAACAGCTACGCGGAATCCCTGAACAGCGATGTCGGTTTTCGTATTGTCCGCACTGTGAGCAAATAGGGGGCTGGAGCGGTGGAAAGTCGGCGAAACGCGGACGGTAAGGAATAAAAGAGGGTTAGTCCTTTATAAACCGCTCTATTTTGCATGCGTGCTTTTTGGTTGCAGCGTCGTAGTTGATGCCGACAAAAAGCACGCCGCCTTTCCATGCTTCAAGCGACTCAAAATATTTTTTCTCTCGTATTTGCTTTATTGCGCTCTCGGTTGTTGCGTTTCGCTTTAGCTCCACTATAAGAGCTTCTTTTGCATTGTCAAATGGAATATATACTATGTCTGCATATCCTTTTCCTGTATTCATCTCTTTTATAATCGTGTAATTGTTTATTGCATAGATAAATGCAAGGTAAATCGCCGCATGAAGTGCATATTCATTGTTGTAATTCTTGTTGCTTGTAACATGAAGATGACTTGCATCTAACGCCCTTGCAACTGCCTCTTCATTTAAAGCTATTGTGTCAAAAAGAAGCTGCTTAGAGGCTTTTATTATTTTGTCGGTTTCTGCATAATTCTCATCATTTTCTATCACTTTTCGCCATTCATTGTATATTTCTCGGTTTGGAATATAACATTGCTGCGTTTTGTCATTGTATGCAAGATAGCCCAAATGAATCAAATAGGTAAAAACATCATCTTTAGATTTAAAACCTGTTAAAGTATTGTCATATTTTTCCACATCAATATCAACGCTTTGTCCGCTCATCATCGTTATAACGTCTTCTTTTGTGCCTGCAAAGTTCATTCGGATTTTGTCTGCAATAACTTCGTAGCTGCTTGTTGCGCTCCAATACGAAATGAATTTGCCGTTCACAACAGCTTTTATCACGGCTTGCGGATTGTATAATTCCATACTTCCCAAATGATACCCGTCATACCAGCTTTTGCAAAGAGCAAAAGTGCGCTCGTATTTTTTGCATAATTCTTTAACTTCCTTGTCTGTAAATCCTGTGTACTCTGTAAAAGAACCTGTATTGAGCATTGTGATTTCATCAAAGGTGTTCAATTTTGATTGAATTTTGTCTTTCATAATAGGCAAAATCCCTGTGAGATACGAAAGCGATAGAGCAGGCTTTAATTCTGCATTTTTAAAAAGCGAATTGAGAAATCCAAGATACGCCGTAATTTCGTCATTGCTTACTTGTTCCCGAAAAAGAACATCATATTCGTCTATTATGATGATAAATGTTTCGTCTTTTTGACTGTAGACTTTTTGGATATAGTCCGCAAGGTTTGCGCATTTACTAAAGTCTATGTCTGTATATGCCTCTTCAAACTCTTCACAAATAGATTTTGTAACAAATGCTATAAATGGTGATATTCTTTTTTCGTCTGCCGTTGAAATCCATATTCCATAGCGTGCATTCAAGTCAATTTTGATGACATTAAACTTGTTTAAATTATCAGATATGAAGCGAAGCCCAACTCCTAAATCCGTCATTGGAGCAAATGGCTCACATTCACGTCCTGTTCGATATTCTAAGATAAATGCATTGATTCCCATTTTGTTCAATGCAGCTGCTACAGGATAGCCCTCTTGCTTGGTACAAAGATGCGCATATCCTCCACCTGGGAGAATCACGATAAACTTCTTGTTTCTTGGATTGTCAGCTGGAAAGTAAATAAGCTTAACATCCCTTTTATGCTTATCCTTTGCCATTTCCTCCATTGAATATACTGGAAACTGCATAAAACGACCTGTGGTCTGTAGTGCCTTCACCCTGGCTCTTCCACCCTTGACATCATTTGCAATATGTTCAATATAATACATTCTGGCAATAGAATATACCGTAAATACGAATGTAAGAATCAAATATACTAATATTATTGTACGAATGGCTTCTCCAAGTCCATCGGCAAATAAATAAAAATGCATTGTTAGTCTCCTTTCGTCCATTAAAAAAGGGTGTCAATAGACACCCTAATTATATCAATTTATATCTACTTTCTGCCACCCATAAATGTTACTTTTATGCGCTGCTTTAATCCATTAGGAAGCACATATTTCAGCTTGTCCTCAGATGGAGTCATCTTTGAACATTCTGGATGCTCACGGTAAAGTTTGATAGCATCAAATTCGCACTTGGTTGTACATACACCACAACCGATACACTTATTCTCGTCTACAACTGAAGCGCCACATTTCAGACATCTAGCAGTCTCAACCTTAATCTGCTCCTCTGTAAGCTCTATAGTCTTGTCACGGAATGTAAGCTCGCCATCAGCTGTTGTCTTAGAAACACCAGGAATCTGACGTGGGCTATGATCGTAATCACCGACGGAAAGGTTTTCCTTATCGAGCTCAATGAAATCGCGACGATTACGTCCGATTGTAATTGAGCTGTGTGGCTGAACAAATCTATGAATAGAGATAGCGCCCTCGCGACCTGCTGCAATAGCATCGATTGCAAACTTAGGTCCTGTGTACATATCACCTCCAACAAAGATGTCTGGCTCGTCTGTCTGATATGTGAGAGCATCAGCCTTTGGTCCACGGTCAATAACAACTTTTGACTCCTTGAATAAATCTCCGTATACGCTGCGCTGTCCCACTGAGAAGATAACATGCTTACATTCTACAGTAATTGTATCGTTTTCATCATACTGTGGGCTGAAACGTCCTGTCTCATCCTTAACGCGAGTACACTTCTTGAGGACTATTCCCCTAACAGCACCTGCCTCATCAATAAGAACTTCCTTTGGTCCCCAACCGCAATTAAGCTCAACGCCTTCTGCCTCGACGATTTCGATTTCCTCAGGTGATGCTGGCATAATGTCTCTTGTTTCAAGGCAGAACATAGAAACCTTCTCATTTCCAACACGGCGTGCAGAACGAGCAACGTCGATTGCTACGTTACCACCACCTATAACAACAAGGTCACCCTTGATATCGTATTTCTCATTTTCAGAAACCTCATGTAGGAAATCAACAGCTGTAGCTGTACCAATAGCATCATCCCCAGGAACACCTGGCTTATTGCCTCCCTGGCAGCCAATTGCTACATAAAATGCCTTATATCCCTGAACTCTTAACTCGTCAAGAGTTATATCCTTTCCAACTTCAACGCCACACTTAATTTCTACACCAAGTTCCTTGATAATTTCGATTTCTGCATCAATTACGTTATTCTCGAGTACAAACGAAGGAATACCATAGCGAAGCATTCCACCTGGATACTGACTCTTCTCAAAGATAGTAGGCCTATAGCCTTTAAGCGCAAGATAATATGCACACGAAAGACCTGCAGGACCAGCACCGATAATTGCAACCTTTTCTGTAAACTTTTACCAATTAGTTCTTTTTCTCACTAATAAATTAAATGATTGTATTTTATTA
>CALDID010000006.1 GCA_937901865.1 uncultured Treponema sp. | reverse complement strand
CTCGTTTTTGAACAAATCTCGTGCGAGAAAAAGGCGCAAAACTTGTTTTCAGATAAATCTTCTGCGAGAAACGCGCGCTAAACTTGTTTTTAATCAAATCTTTTGCGAGAACGCCTCGAAAATGAGTATTTGGGGAAAATCCTGTGCGGGAAAGGGTGGAATATGGAATTGATGACAAAAGAAATTTTGATAGAACAGATACAGACTGTACTTTTTGAGTCGCGAAAAAATGTTGCAAAAGAGGTCAATACTCAGCTTTTGCAAGCTTACTGGAATATTGGCAGGCTGATAATTGAGTATGAGCAGGACAACAATATTCGTGCTGAATATGGTAAACAGACTTTGAAAGAAATCTCAAAGACGCTTACAAATAAAATTGGTAGGGGCTTTTCTGTTTCCAATTTGCAGTTTATGCGCCGCTTTTTTCAGAAATACAAAATGGAGCAGATTCAACAGACAGCGTCTGTTAAATTGAGCTGGTCGCATTATTGTGAGCTTCTGACGATTACGGACGACAAAGAACGAAGTTTTTACGAAAAGGAAGCCGAGAAGTCAAATTGGTCGTTCCGTGAGCTGAAAAGGCAGATAGACAGTTCTCTTTTTCAGCGGCTTTTGCTTTCTGAAGGGAATGCAAATAAAGAAAAAGTGCTGGAGTTATCGCAAAAAGGAATCGAGGTTGCTAAACCGAAAGATATTATAAAAGACCCGTATGTTTTTGAGTTCTTGGGGATACCTGAAAATAAGCCGTTTCTTGAAAAGGATATCGAAGATGCGCTTGTCAGACAGCTTGAAAATTTCTTCTTGGAACTTGGACGTGGCTTTATGTATGTGGGGCGACAGCAAAGAGTTACGATAAACAACACGCATTATTATGTGGATATGGTCTTTTACAATAAGATTTTGAAAGCGTATGTGCTTCTTGAGCTGAAACGGACGAAACTCACGCCTGAGGCTGCGGGGCAGCTGAATATGTATTTGAATTATTATCAAAACGAAGTGAATGACGAGGGGGATAATCCTCCGATTGGGATTATTCTCTGCACTGAAAAAGATTCTGTAACGACAGAATACGCTTTGGGAGGGCTTTCAAACAATATTTTTGCTTCGCGCTATGTTTTGTATATGCCAGACAAAGACGCATTGATTTCTCAAGTAGAGGAAGTATTAAAATCCAATTCTTAGGGCAAGCAATAGACTGCGTTGGACAAGAAACTTCGTTGACTCATATAGAAGAGGGAGAAAAGGAAATTGAAGTTTACGATTTTGATTATTGATGATGAAAAAAATATTCGCGACGGGCTGGCGGCATCTTTCGAGATGGACGGCTACAACGTCAAGACGGCGGAAAACGGCGCGGACGGCTTGGAGTTGGTGGCGAAAGGCGATATTGATTTGGTGATTACCGATTTGAGAATGCCTGGAGTGTCGGGCGAGGAAGTGGTGCGCCGCATTGCTTCGGACACGCCCGCGATTCCTGTCATCGTCTTGACGGGGCACGGCTCTATTGACGCGGCGGTGGACGCTATGCGAAACGGGGCGTACAACTTTTTGACAAAGCCCTTAAATCTCGACCAGCTTTCGATGATTGTCAAGCGTGCATTGCAAGGGCGCGAACTCAAATTGCAAAACAGCGAACTCAAAGAAGCCGCCGAGAAAAACGCCGTTACAAGCGATATGATTGGCAAAAGCGCGCCTATGCAGAGAGTGCTCTCGATGATTAAAAAAGTCGCCGACAGCAAGGCTTCTGTGCTGATTACGGGCGAAAGCGGTGTGGGAAAAGAACTCGTGGCGAACGCGATACACAATCTTTCGAGCCGAAAAGATAAGAGCTTTGTGAAAGTGCATTGCGCGGCATTGAGCGAAACGCTGATTGAAAGCGAGTTGTTCGGGCACGAAAAAGGCGCGTTCACGGGGGCGGACGCGATGAGGAAAGGTCGCTTTGAGCTGGCGCACGAGGGAAGCATTTTTCTTGACGAAATCGGCGAAATCAATCAGAGCTTGCAGATAAAAATCCTGCGTGTTCTGCAAGAGCGCAAGTTTGAGCGCGTTGGCGGCGAGCAGACGATAGAAGTTGATGTGCGCGTGATTGCCGCGACGAACAGGAATCTTGAAGACGAGGTGAAAAAGGGCAATTTCCGCGAAGATTTGTATTATCGCTTGAACGTCGTGCATATTCACGTTCCGCCGCTTCGTGAGCGCAAAGAGGATATTCCGCTGATTATTGCGCATTATCTTGATACATTTGCGAAGGAAAACGGCAAGCAAATCAAGGGCTTTGATAATCGTGCAAAATCTGCGCTGTACAGTTACGATTGGCCGGGGAATATTCGCGAGCTTCGTAACTGCGTGGAAAGCGCGGTCGTGATGGCATCTGGCGAGGTGATTACGGTGGACGATTTGCCGCCTGCGATTAACGCGAAAAGTGCGGACGACGGCATAAAAATCCCGCTCGGCGTGAGCCTTGAGGAAGCGGAGCGAATGATTATCGAGCAGAATCTTGCGGCGAACAAAAACAATAAATCGAAGACAGCGGAGATTTTGGGAATCGGCAGAAAGACACTTTCGAGAAAGCTCGAAGAGTGGGGGATAGAATAAAACAGTGCTTTGCCTGTATAATCGGGGTGTATGATGAATAGAAGCGATACGAAGTTGTATATCGTCGGCGCGGGTTTTGCGGGGCAGATGATTGCTCAGGACATTGCAAGAAAAAAGATTTTCGGCAAGGTGAGCGCATTTTTAGACGATGACAAAGATTTGATTGGAAAGAAAATTGACGGAATACCTGTGTTGGGTCCGATTGACGATATTGCGCCGATTGCGGCACAAAATGCGATGTCAGAAGCGATTATCGCAATGCCGAGCGCGTCGGGCGAGCGTATTCGTGAAGTGTATGAGCTTTTGAAGCGGGCAGGGATTTTGCATATCCGCATTCTCCCGTCGATTAGCCAAGTGGTGAGCGGAACGGCGCATTTGGTGCAGATTCGCGACGTGAATATGCTCGATATTTTGGGACGCACGCCGATTATTCTGCCGCTCGGCGAGAGCTTGAAATATCTTCGCGGAAAGCGCGTTATGATTACGGGCGCAGGAGGGTCAATCGGCTCGGAACTTGCGCGGCAGCTGCTTTCGGGCGGCGCGGAGAGGCTGTATTTGTTCGGACACGGCGAAAACTCAATCGTGAACATTTACCGCGAATTGCACGTTTTGCAGACTGAGGGCGTTGGCGAAAAAGCGCAGGTCGTGCCTATTATCGGCGACATCAAAGACCGCGCCTATATGCAATACATTATGGCAAAAACGCATTGCGACGCGGTTTTCCATTGCGCCGCATATAAGCACGTTCCGATGATGGAAGATAATCCTGTTGCCGTCATCGAAAACAATGTGTTCGGCACGAAAAACCTGCTCGACGCGTGTCTTGAAAACAATGTAGAAAAGTTTGTTCTCATCAGCACGGATAAAGCGGTCGCTCCTGTGTCCACTTATGGCGTGAGCAAAATGCTGTGCGAAAAGCTCTTGCTCTCCGCGGCGAAAAAGGCGAAAAACGGGCAATCGTATATGTTCGTGCGCTTCGGAAACGTGCTCGGCAGTCGTGGCTCGCTCTTGCCGATTTTTATGGAACAGCTCAAGGCAGGACAGCCGCTCACGGTAACGCACCCCGATATGGAGAGGTATTTTATGACGATTCCAGAGGCGTGTTCGCTTGTGCTTGAGGCGGGGGG
>CALDID010000005.1 GCA_937901865.1 uncultured Treponema sp. | reverse complement strand
CGTTTGGAAAGCACATTTTGAACTCAAGCAGCGAAGTAAAAAAATGTGTGCAGGAAATTTTTGAATCAACGCCGAATTATGACATTCATCATCGTGAAAAGGTGATTTCGCAAAATCTAAAACCCATAACTCACCCGTATTTCACCGCTTACAAGCCACTGCAAAAGCTCTGTCTTGCCATTCTGCGCCACAAGAAAATCGGTTTTGGAAACGAAAAGAACAAAGCATACGGGATTCTTTTTGACGGCGCGTGGCTCTGGGAAGAATATGTGTGGACAATTTTGAAAAGCAACGGTTTCAAACACCCACGAAACAAGGAGCAAACAGGCGCGATTTCTGTGTGGAGCAAAAATCCGCGGTATCCTGATTTTTATAGAGGCGAGCAAATCAAAGATTTTCGCTACGGCGCGCCCATTCCTGCCGAAAATGACATTCTCGATGCAAAATACAAAAGCCTTGAAAACGCTTCTATTTCTCGCGACGATATTCATCAGCTCATTACCTATATGCACATTCTTCCCGCAAACCGCGCAGGATTGATTTATCCGTGCAAAAACGCCACTGAAATTCAGCAGGACAATCCGCGCACGGTGTTTGGGCTGGGTGGCACAATCACGACATTCGGTTTTCCGATTCCTCAAAGCGCAAAAACTCCCGCCGACTTTGCTGCGAAAATGCAAGCCGCCGAAATCGCCCTTTGCAATATGACCGCAACAAAAATAATAGCCCATGAATAGACAGTTTTATTCTTTGTTAGAATTAAAAAAATTGCTATTGTCTATAAAAGATGTTTGCACTAAAATAACACTACCATGGAAAACTCAAATAACACCGATGATTTTCGGAGAACTGTTACCTGCGGAGATTTAAGAGCCGCAGATGTTGGAAAGAATGTTGTTCTTAACGGTTGGGTCAGCCGCTCTCGCAATTTGGGAGGCTTGAGCTTTATCAGCCTGCGCGACCGCTACGGAATTACTCAAATTGTAGTAGGCGACAAAGCAAGCGAGGAAGTCAAGAAAATCGCTTCTTCTCTTAAAAGCGAATATTGTATCGCAGTAAAAGGCTCGGTTATCGCCCGAAGCGAAAAAGACATAAATAAAGAGATGAGCACAGGCGAAATCGAAGTTGAAGCAAGCGATATTCATATTTTCACCACAGCGAAAGAATTGCCGTTCTCTATCGAGGAAGTGCGGCAGAAAGACGGCTCTATCGTCTTGCCAAACGAAGATTTAAGATTGAAGTACCGCTATCTCGACCTTCGCCGCACGCCTATGCAGCAGAATATTATTCTTCGCTCGCAGGTTACTTTTGCGGTTCGCGAGTTCCTCACAGGCAAGGGATTTCTTGAAATCGAAACGCCGACTTTTATCAAATCAACTCCAGAGGGTGCGCGCGATTACCTCGTTCCGAGCCGCGTTCACCCGGGAAAGTTCTATTCTTTGCCGCAGAGTCCACAGCTTTACAAGCAGCTTTTGATGGTTTCGGGCTTCGACAAATATTTCCAGATTGCGCGCTGTTATCGCGACGAGGACGCACGCGGCGACCGTCAGCCAGAGTTCACCCAGATTGATATGGAGATGAGCTTCACAAACCGCGAGGAAGTGCTTGAAACAACAGAAGCGATGATGGGCTATGTGTTCAAAAAGACGATGAACTACACGCTGCCTGTCCACTTTGACCGCATTGTGTGGGAAGACGCTTTCGACTTCTACGGAAGCGACAAGCCAGATTTGCGCTTTGACCTCAAGATGCAGGACGCAGCATTTATGGCGGATTTGTCTGATTTCAGCGCATTCAAGGCAGGCGCGGCAAACGCAGATAAGAGCATTGAGCGGCACAAGCGAAGCGGCTTAAAGGCTCTCGTCGTGAAGAACGTGGCGGACAAATATTCGAGAAAGATGATTGAGGCTCTTGAAGCAGTTGCAAAAATCAATCACGCGAAGGGCTTGGCGTGGATGAAGGTCAATGCAGAGGGCGCATTTGAGGGCGGTATTTCAAAGTTCTTTGCAGGCAAAGAAGCAGAGATTTGCTCAAAGCTCAACGCAGAGAAAAACGACTTGCTTCTTTTCGTGAGCGACGAAAAATGGCAGGTTGCGTGCGTTGCGCTCGGTGCGGTCAGAAAGCAGCTTGGCAAGGATTTAAATCTGTATAATCCAGCCGACGAGTTCCATTTTGCGTGGATTATCGACTTTCCGTATTTTGCGTGGAACGAGGACGAAAACAAGTGGGAAACAGAGCACCATATGTTTACGCTTCCGCAGAAAAAATATTGGGACACACTCGAAAGCGACCCTGGCAGCGTAAAGGGCGATTTGTACGATTTAGTTCTGAACGGTTACGAGTTGGCTTCTGGCTCTATGCGTATCAACGACCCTGCATTGCAGGAACGCATTTTTGAGATTGTCGGTTACAGCCGCGAGAGAGCAGAAAAGGCATTCGGCTTCTTGGTTGAAGCGTTCAAGTATGGTGCGCCGCCGCACGGTGGTATTGCGCCAGGACTCGACCGTCTTGTTATGCTTATGAGGCACGAGGAGAGTATTCACGAGGTGATTGCATTCCCAAAGAACAACCTCGCCGCAAGCCCGATGGACGATTGTCCAAGCTTTGTAGACGAGCAGCAGCTTAAAGATTTGCACATCGTCTGCACTGAAAAAGAGCAGGCATAAACATATAAAATCAGAACATAAAGAGAACATAGGCGTATACCTTTGTTCTCTTTTATTTTCAATTCACTCTTTAGCGTACAGTATAAAGCGACCAATCGCTACACTAAAGACCCTCTCATTGCTACGCTAAAGAGCGACCAATCCGTACACTAAAGACACTCACATCCGTACACTAAAGAGTGGCTATACTGTACACTAAAGAGCGGCTTCAGCAAAATAAACCGACAGCTTGCAAATAAACTTTGTGCTAAATTGTTCCGTGATAGTGCTTCAATTCATAATAAAACGGGTCTTCATTTCGCACACTGTGAATTGTCCGCTTTTTCTTATATATATTCTTATCAAGACAACTCTCTTCAAATACATCTTCTTGTATTTCATTCCAAAACGCAGATTGCTCTTGCACATTCGCACAACAATGCCACGGCTTTCTATACTCTTCAGAGCACCCCTTTTTATACTCATCAAAGCTGATTTTTTCCACGGATATAATCGCATCTTTTCTGTCGTGCTTTACACGAGGAAACTTACGAACTTTCAAAGCAGCTTCTCTACCATTTTCCGCAGATACAAAATAGACCGCTCTATAATAAAAAGACTTTCCGACGTGTCCACCTTTTGCAACAACCTTAAAATATTTCATCATTCCCCCCTGTAACTAATGATATGATTTTAGTGTAGTTTTCGTGGCAAAAGGGTAACATTGCGTGTTACTTTTTTATTATAATACCTTACTCACCGTGCATTTGCACCACCCCAGCGGAAGATATTGCCCGTCGTAATTAAATACTGTCCGAGTTGTTCCATAAGGCATTTGTTTGCCCTTGATTTTAGGTGTTTCTGGATTGCGAAAGTTTTGTTCAAACGTAACAAACTCAACTTGACTCCAACGCCCTATGCGCACAATAAACTGATTTTCTGATTTCTTTATGTCTTGCAATTCTTTTCGCATCTCAAAGATTAAATCGCAATGCTCTACATCATTTTTATAAAACGTATCATATTCTTTTTCAAATTCACGCAAAAAGAAATAATTACAGCTTTCAATTATATCCTTCATTGAAATTATTTCGTTTATTTGTTCGCAAATACTCCCATTCAACCTAATTTTTCCCGTTCCTAAAACTTTTTCGTTCATCAAAGAACCTTTCAAGACTTCGGCTTGAATCTGGCTTGAATTATGCTCTTCAACTTCACCCGAACTTCGCATTTTGACATTCTTCAAAACTCCAACCAACTCAATGCCATTTCCGTCAAACTTGCAATCACCAATTTCAACAGCACGGAACGGGTCATTTTTTGCATCGCTATAAGTAAGCAAAGCTTTTTGCAATTTGTCTTCATAGCGCACTTTTGCTTTTTCGTTTTCTATCGCAGAAAAATCATCATAAAATTCATCATATTTTCTGTCACTCAAATTGTGCATTTTCATATTTAGCACCGCCGTGCGAATTGAACCTTTGAGAGAACTTCCTGGAATAACAGGATTTAAGCCGTTACGATACATTTGAAAAACTTCTCGCGCATTTTCCAGAGGGTCTTTTTTTGCATTTACCGCAAAATTTCTTGAAAACTCTCTTGTCGTATCGCATATAGCAGTTCTGTCTTCTTTACAAACATTCGTATTAAAAAACTGCGCAAGAGCGTTCATATTGCCCGCATCAGATATTCTGTAAAACTCACCTGCTTTTTTCTCATCTTTTGCAATGCGCCTCAAAATTGAATCTGTAGAATATGCAAGATATATCGTTTTTCCATTTTGCAAAGTGTGCAGTTTATATTCGAGCGGAGTTAAGATTTCGCCTGTGCCGATATGAACGCAGGTTATCGGCTCTACGGTTAATTTGTAATGCTTCTTAGTTTCCATAACATTCCCTCTTTACTATTCAATCGGTATAACTATCGAAAATCCGCTTTGACAAATACGAGAATCTGTGTGCACATTCTCAAGCAATTTCCCGATGTATTGCAAAGGCTTTTCGGAAGTAAACACTGCGCCCTCGTTATACAGCACAACAGTTTTTTTCCATGGTGAAATGCAATTCGCAAACGAACCGCCAATCTTGCCGCTCCTTATAAAAATATCAGCCCGAAAATCTTCTATCTCGCTCATATTAGGAACAACAAACGGAGAAAGAGCCATATATTTGCTTCCATGGAATTTCGGTTTGACTTCATTGACACTTAAAACTTCAATATTACCTTTGCCCACAGAACTATCCGCCCCGAAGCCATTTTCAAAAGCCCAAGTACAAAACTGCTGCACTCTGTCTTTTGTGTAAGACGACAGCACATAAAAATCAAACTTCTCTTTGCCCTTTTCGCTCCAAAGCTCTTCTACAGAATACAAGCCGCCTTCTTCCACCGTGTTTGTGAAGCGTGAAATCGTATTGTGAGTAACGGTGTTTTCTATAAACACGTTCTTGCCGTCGCCTTGAACATCTTCAACAGTCAAATAGTCAGAGGCTTTTGCATATTTCTCTTTTTTTCTCTGCTTAATCTTTGCATAATCATCTTTTGAAAGATTCTCTTTTCGCTTTTCCAATTCAGGAATCCGCTTGCAGACAAATCCAGCAGGAAACGCCGACGACGCAACAAACGCAGGCACTTCGCCCTTGCAATCTTGTAAAAAGCTCTTAATTCCGTCATCGCCCTCATGATTTGCAACACCCCAAGCAACATGTCCCCAAATAGTGTCGCCTTTTAAAGCCGTTACAATCGGGCTTTTGAGTTCTATTTGCACTCGATATAGAATCATAAACTTATCTCTTTACCGTTTTCATCTTTTAGCTCAACGAACTCAATCTGTCCGTTTCCGCGAGTTCCTCCTCCGCCAAGATAATCATCTTGCAAAAGTTTCAAGCCCTCTATTACAACTGCATCAAAATACTTCTTATCCGTTTCTCCGTTGTCACCAGTGTCAATAATGCGATAAAGTATCTCAAAATCAAAAGTAACATCAGGCACAACACGCTCAATCGGGCGAGGATTTGCTTCTGCTGTAATTCGGTTCAATGAATTTTCGCTTTTCTCTTCAACAATCGCTTTGCCCTCATTAAATTTATCTGCCCAATCATTTGACAGTTTTGCATCGCGCACAATAATGCGAGTAGGACCTTTTGCTTTGTCGCCATCTTTTGATTTGTTTGCACTTCCAAACACACGGCAAATCTTGCAATCAGCATTTCCACAACTGCAAGGCTTTCCGTCAGTTCCCAGTTTATTCAAATGCCACTCAAGCAAAGAGCGTATTTTTCCCTTAATTGAAGAGCCTGGAATATATGGTTCTTGCGTCAAAGGATTTCGAATAATCGGGTTATCCATACCGCCAATTTCAACCTTGTCGTTGCCAGCTCCAATATGCAAACCTGTAACAACCTTGATTTTGCCAGTTATCTTCTTCGTTTCAATCTGCTTCATATTCTCCCCCGATTAGTTTTCTTTTGGTGCTTTTTCGTAATAGAAACCATAAACAGCTTCAAAGAGCGCAACAAAGATGTGATAGTCTTTTTCTGCCTTTACGCAATCAATACAAGAGAAAAGAAACTTCTCAAGATTCCTATACACATCTTTTTCAGAACTCTTTTTCTTTACCGCACGAGCCACATTATAAGCCACTTTTGACTTAATCATCTTGATGTATGGAAGCTGTTCAGAAAACGAATTATCATCGTTAATAAGACGCTCAAACCGCTTCACTTCATCAAAAATACGACGAAGCTGTGTAGAACTCACTCCAACCGTTTTTCCTTTGTTATCTTTTCCAACAAAGGATTCAGCCACATCTAAAGCCGTTTTGTCAAACAAGTCTTTCTGAAGATTTTTTGAACCAGTTTCATAAAATGACTTAATTTCAACAGCAGGCTTAGATTCGCTTTTATCTTCTTGCCTGCTGTAATTGTTATTATTGAATGCCATCTTTACTCTAACTCCTTCTTTGTGTATATAATGCGTAGCAAACTGCTATTCGGAAATCTATCATACTTTCTGGTGATGTACCAAAAGCTAAAAGCCATTTTTTTAAGTCATCGTCTTTTACATTGCGAACAACAACATAGCAAAAATTGCTCTTCCAAGTTCTCTCTCTAAACAACTCTCCAACATTACCATTCTTCACTTTTTCTGCACGCTTTGCAAAATCTATCATCTTATAAACAACGCCCGTCGATAACTTTTTCTCCGTATCCTTGCTTTCAAGATATTCTTGCAGCTTCTTTCCATCTGCTAAGCATTTTTTGTATGTTTCCCAATCCACAGTCGTACCGAAAACAGTTATCGCATTTTTCACGGTATGCCCATTCTTGTCTGTTCTGTGCTTTGACTTTTCAAGTTCGTTTTCTGCCATTTCTGCAATAAGAGAAACTGGAGTAGACGAAGAAGCAAGAACAATGCCACCAGAAAGCGTAACTGACGGATTATTATTCGTCAGCTTTTCTATTTCATTGTGAAAATCCGCAGCAAATTGCATTACAGCGTCCCAAGCTCCCAAAATGCACAAATCATCGCCACCAGAAAACACCGTGTAAATCGTGTCTTTATAACCGTGGGTTTTCACAAAATAAGCGTAGTATTCACTGAAAAAGTAATGTAATTTATGACTCATATCAGCATAACGAGAAAAAGACATTCGCTCTTTCAGAGATGAGGAAAACACAAGCCCCAAGTTATCAATATCCGCCTTGAACATCGCAAGTTTTTTGTTTCCTGTCGATTTCTCTGCAATCTCTGCAAAAGTAATTATCTCTCCCCATTCATTTTTTGGAGCAACATAAGGCGGTATTTCTTTTCTGGCTAGTTTTCCACCATCATTTATAAGCTCTTTACAATGCTTGCATAATTCATTTTCACTTTCTGCAGGGAACACGCCACAAGCCTTACACTCGCCGTTTTTAGACAGTTTCTCATAAAACGCATTAAGAATAGCACCGTTTTTGATAAGGGCTTTTTGCATTTTCTTTTGCTTGCAATCGTCCGCATTGTCGCCGATTTTGTTAATAAGTCTTTGTGCATTTTTTTGTTGCACATCATTTTCAGAAGCTTCCACACCGTCAGAGATGATAACAGAGAGTTTTCCTGCAAAGTTTTTCAAAAACTCTTCTTCTTTTTCTGTCTGAAGCTGCTCAATCTTTCCTTTTATGTCTTTTGTATTCGGCAAAAGAACCATAAAGTTTCCTCCTGCCGAAGTTATGACATTTGCAATGCTCATATTGAACCGAGTTACAATTTCTTTAGAAAGATTTTCGCCCAATTCTGCGATTTCATAGCTTTTTGCTCTCAAGAGTTTTGAACTGTTTTCATTCGTCTTTAAATCAAAAATATACTTTTGTATTCCCGATATATCACCTTTCAAAAAGAGAAATTTCTTTTCTTCACTGTTCTTTAAAGCCTCTTCATTCTCGCTATTCGCTTCTTTATGGTACTCATACAAAGCTGAAGCAAAAGCCGCAGTTGTCTTTGCGTGCTGATACAAACTTATATCTGCGTCGCTATTTGTGGCAGACGGAATACACCACCAATATTTTTCTAGCAATTTATCCAAAGAGTAAATAAAATCTGTACTATTTTTTGCTTTGAGTTTTGAAAATTCATCTTCAAACTTTTTCCAAAGTTCATTGTATTTTGCTTTGTCAATCTTTTTATCTCTTGTAGAAAGAATAGCATCGGATTCAAGCGGAGTTAAGGAGCAATATGCAATATTCTTTGCTTGGTTTTCAATGCTAATCGAAGAAAGAATATGCACTAGCGGCTTTTCGTAAAACTTTGCAGGCTCTTCATAGTATGCACTATCATTCAAAACAGCACACCTATCCGCACCACTGCTTAATCTGTCGCCCTGTGCAATAAGCCATTCATCATATTCCGACGGCGTATGATGATTAGAAGCAAGTCGCCTTATATCCAAAGCCGAAACATCGTCTGGCAAAATATCCCTGTATTTTTCTAAAAAACCAAAAGTAAAAACTGTATGCTGGTAACCGTAATGCCCGTCATTAGTCGGCTTACATAACTGACCTTCCATATTTTTGTCATAGAAATCTTTTCGGTCTGCTCTTTGCGCAAATTTTCCCACATCATGCAGATAAGAAGCTATCACAATTTCTTTTATGCTTACGCCCATATCTTTACCTCTCCCAAAAATCAAGCTGTCCCAAGCCAAAATTCGTATTTTTTCCCGCATTGCACACTTTAGCCACTTCCAAAAGAGCAAGTTCAAAGTCCGAAAATTCTCCAGTCATCTTAAAATTTCCCATAGCACCGCCGAGCTTCATTAGTTCTTTTTGCCGCGCCGAATAATGAAATTTATCGTTCCATCTCAAAGATTTTTCTGTAATATCAAGCCTATCATTCACTTGATATTTTTCATCTTCTTCAGCCATTTCTCCATAAAGCTGACAAAGCGTTTTTGTTCTGCGATACAAACAATTCATAAAATCTTGCGCCGAAAAATCAATCGAGTATTTTCCATTTGCCTTAAAACGAAGCGGCGTTTTTAACTCAATTAAAATCTCTTTCTTGCTCGTTTCTGCATTTTCAAAATGCTTCAACTCTATTTCTTTTGCCTTTAAGTCAGTATTTATTCTTTCTTTGTCGTACAAAATACTTTTATCATCAACCTTCACATCTTCAACTTCAAATCGCACTCTGTCGCGAAAAAGCCCCATCTGCCCCGCACGCACAAATGCTGCGTATATATATGGAAGAAAATCTATCGCTTTTCCAAACAGTGTTATCGTAAAATCATACGCCCCAATTTCACCAGAAAATTTTGCGCCCTGAGTAAATGCAAAAGGGTGAGAAGCTCTGTTTCTCCCCTCAACAATAGTATTATCTTTTTGTAAAATCGTTTCAAACAAAAACGAATATGCGCAAGTTGCATTGTACATACAATCTGCACATTTGTTTTTGTGAGCAATGCAGCACATTGAGCACAAATTTTTGCCCATCACGCTGCGAAGCACAAAAAGAGGTTGATTGTCTACTTTTGCCAATTTTTCAAAGCGCAAATAAAAATGCACAGGAAGATAAGAGAGTTTCATTTCTTTTCTTCCTTAAAAATCTTTCCTATGCTATCCCATAAGTTTTTTACATCTTCCATTTCTTTCAGAGATTCCAAAAACTTCTTTTTTGTTCTGCTTATCTGCCCTACATCTTTTGCAAACATAACAGCAATGTCTTTATCTTTCGGCTTTTCACTCATATTGTAAACATTGCTGTCAACAAATTTCAATTTTTCAATTTTCTCTTTCGGATAGCGTCCGAAGAAACTATGCAAATCATCGTAAAGTTCTACGGTCAAAACAGCTTTGAGCCAATCAGGACGAGAACGAAGCATCATAAATTTGCAACTTATAATATTGAATTGTTGCAATCTTTTCTCTTTTTCCTCTGAGTCCTTTTCAAAACTTGTTCTCTTATCTTCGACAGTATCTGCTAAAATACATTCATCGTCATCGTTAATTGAAGAATTCATCGAATCTACATTTTTCAAAAAATGGTATTTGAAAAAATCTTTAATTTCTTTTTCATTCCAACCACTTTTTTTTGCAAAAGACACTATAGATTTTTTATCACCCCAAACAATACAGCCATTTTTCTCTGCATCTTGCAAAATTTTAGCAAGTTTTTTCACGTGTTCTGGAACAAAAGAGAAAGTATCAAATTCTTTTTTAGAATATTCTTTTGCTTCATTTGTTAGTACAGTAGCAAAATATGAAACATAAACAACATCTTTTAGATTTTTCCACTTATCCAAACATACAGCTATAGCAGTTCCTATAACCTCTCTTTTTACCTCTTCTCTTGCTTCTTTATTTCCAATATACTTGAACTTCGACTCAAGAACTTTTCTCCCATACATATCCATCTGGGGAAGCAGTTGAGAAAGAATTTTATTTCTTAACGTTCTCTTTAAGTCAGTTACAGGAAAATCGCAAGTTTGAGGCGCAAAGAGTTTTTTGCAAAGGGTGTTGATGTTGTCTTCACTTTTTACTTTTTCCATAACGCAAAACTCCTCTACAATGCCAAGAACTGTCCAAGTCGCTTAATCGCTGTCTTGCTGTTAGGTGCGCTCATCACAGAAGTAAGAGTGTTCAAATAGAAGAGTGGCGTTACATCGAAAAGTTCCGCAGTAGATTCTTTTGCCTCTTTGTTTTTGTTAAAGGTAACTTTGCCATACACAATATGCGAAATGTCGGCTTCAAAAAACTTTTCCGCAAAGTTCAGCGCAAAAAAGAGCACAGGCGTTAAAGTCTTTGGTCCATAAGTCATATCTGCAAAAATCGTGCAATCATCTTCAAACGTGTCTACAATCTGCTTGAAGCGAGATTCCACAACGTCGCTTGTTTCTTTAAATGGAGCAGAAACTTCAACATATTCGATATTTGCGCCGATTTTCGCATTTATTCCGTCAAGTTCTTCTTTCTGAAAAGCCACATTTTCGGCTGTAAACTCGCCCTCTGTAATGATTCTAACAACCTTAACATCATCGCCTTTTTGCAAAGTTTTCGCCAAAAGCGCATTTATCGGAAACCGCACATTGCCGTCGTATTCAATCGCCCTGTTTTCTTCGCAAACATAATGCTGAGCTTTAATTGATTGCATAGGAATTGTTGCAAGCACAATCTTTTTCATATTCATATACCTCCTAGAATTATATCACTCATTTATCAAAAAGCAACCTTTTTTATTCACTTTATATATTTATATATAAAAGAGCTTTTG
>CALDID010000004.1 GCA_937901865.1 uncultured Treponema sp. | reverse complement strand
AATCTATTGCAATATAGTCGTTTTGAGAAAGAGGCTGTGCCTCAAATTATCGGGTTAAAGAGAGATAATGACACGATTTTTCTAGCATACTTTTATACAGAAAGAATTATTTTTTATCAGTGTAGTAGAAATAACCAATTTTTTACGATATAGTAATAAGAGTAATCTCGTATGTTTAAGAGGGTTGGTTTTATGTTTTCGGTGAAAAAATGGATTAACAGCAGTATCCGAAAGGAGCTTTCGGTTAAACTCGGTGTGTCGCTTCTTGTGTTGTTTCTGGCGTGTGCGTTCATTTTGACAAACTCCGTCAGGCGCAATTTTTCTAACATTTCCGACAAGTATCTTTCGGGAATCGCCGTTTATTACACAGAAAGCACGAAGTCTATTCTGTCGCACGAATACAGCACCTGCGCCGCGCTTCAAGCCGCTGTCGAAGAGTTTGAAACAATCCCTGCGGAACACCGCCGCGAATATCTCGACAACATTCAAAAAGCCATTTTGCAAGACAATCCAGACTTTGTGGACGTGTGGACGGTCTTTGAGCCGAATGCGCTCGACGGACTGGACGACCAATACGCAAACACGCCGACAAGCGACAGTACGGGGCGTTACTTGCCGTATTGGACGAGGGTGGGCAACTCGATTGAGTTCACCGTTTTGACCGATTACACAGGCTCATTTTGGTACGACGAGCCGCGAAAACAAGACCACGGTATTCTTATCGAGCCGAACCCGTATGAAATCGGCGGCAAGATGATTTATGTGTGTGGCGTGGCGTTCCCGATTCACAACCGCGCGGGAAAAATCGTCGGTGCGGTCGGGCTTGATATGGCGCTTTCCAAAATCACGGATATGCTCAACGAAGTGCATTTGTACAA
Organism: uncultured Treponema sp.; assembly: GCA_937901865.1. Taxonomy (GTDB): domain Bacteria; phylum Spirochaetota; class Spirochaetia; order Treponematales; family Treponemataceae; genus Treponema_D. Next base: position 11,273 of record CALDID010000004.1, on the reverse strand, counting down.
CACGGGCTATTTGACGCTTGTTTCTGCAGGCGGACTCATTGCCGCAGATGTGGACAAAGAAGCTATCGGCGCACAGCTTCCCGAGTTCTCCTCTGGCGCGGTTTCAAACAAGTTCCGCACTGCCGCAAACGATTTAAAGCCGTTTACCGACCTTGCACACACGCCGCGCGGCAAGATTTTCAGAATGTATGTTCCGTTGAGAGTGAGCGATGCGGCGCAGGTGTGGTTTTTGGGCTTGAACATTCCGCGAAAAGAAGTTGACCACGATTTATTTATCATCTTGAACTTGCTTGTCAGTATTTTCGGCTCGACAATTCTTGTAATTATGGTGATGTCGTTTATCATCGTCGGCGATTTTTCAAAACAGCTCAAAGTCGGAATGAGCGCGATGAAAAATATTTCTGAGGGCGACGGCGATTTGACGGTAAGAATGACGGTGCGAAACGAAAACGAGCTTGGCTTGATGTACAAATATTTCAATGCGACAATGGAGAAAATCCAGAACTCGATTGCGACCGTCAAAAACGAAACGCACGACATTCAAAGAGCGACGCTGACCCTTGCGGACAATATGAACGAAACAGCCGCCGCCGCGAACGAGATTACGGCAAACATCACTTCGGTGAACCAGCAAGTGCGGCTTGACGGCGAAAACGTGAACGCGACGCAGAAGAGCGTTGAAAACATCAATACCGCCGTGTCGTCGCTGATTGAGAACATTCAGGCGCAGGCTTCGAGCGTGGCGGAAAGTTCGTCGGCGGTTGAAGAGATGGTCGCAAATATCCGCAGCGTTACGGGGATTTTGGAGAAGAACGCAAAGCAAATCGAGTTGCTTGAGGGCGCGAGCGAAGAGGGAAAGACAAGCGTCGTGTCTTCTGTGGAGTCCACTAAGAAAATCCAAGAGCAGAGCGAAACGCTGCTTGAGGCGAGCAAAGTCATTCAGAATATCGCAAGCCAGACGAACCTTTTGGCGATGAACGCTTCTATTGAGGCGGCACACGCAGGAGAGGCAGGCGCGGGATTTGCGGTTGTTGCGGACGAAATCCGAAAGCTCGCCGAAGATTCCAACGTACAGGGCAAGAAGATTACGAAGAACCTCAAAGTCGTTCTTGATTCGATTAAGACGGTTACGACTTCAACAGAAACGCTGCAATCGAAATTCAATCAGATTTACGACATCACGCAGAAAGTCGCCGAGCAGGAAACCACGATTATGCGTGCAATGCAGGAACAGCGCGAGGGCGGCGGTCAGGTTTTGGGCGCGATGAAGCAGATTAACGACATCACGGTAAGCGTGAAAAACGATAGCGGCGTTATGCAGACTTCGATTGCCGAGGTGAATCAGAATATGGCGGATTTGGCGCGATTGACGAGCGAGATTACGGCGAGTATGCAGGAGATGGAACTCGGTATCGAAAATATCAATCAGTCGATTAACAGCGTGAACGATTTGACGCACGCAAACCGCGATTCAATCGACCGCCTCGATAATGTTGTAGAAAAGTTCATTGTGTAAACCTCACCCCCTTGAGAAACAGCCTGTGGCTGCCCTCTCCTAGTAGGTGAGGGGTGTTTTTTTTCGTAGGCGCGGGATTTGCCAAATCCAGCATCTGTTCTACGCTCATAGAATAATCTCTTTGACGCTTGTAGAACAATCTCTTCTACGCTCGTAGAACAGACTCTTTAATGAGCGTAGAACGATAACAAAAAAGAGGGGGCGGACTTAAATATTGCTTTTGCGGCGGTTGCAGGATTTGCAGAGCATTTGGCAGTTGTCGAGCGTGGTTTTGCCGCCTTCGCTCCACGGCGTGATATGGTCGGCTTCCATTTCTTCTATTGCGAAATGCGCGCCGCACTTCTTGCAAATGCCGTCTTGCGCGGTGTACGCTTTGAGCTTGTCGCCGTCGGAAAAAGAACGGAGCGAAAGATACTTTTCGTCGCGCGTCAGCACATACGGATAAATCCCCGCTTTCTTTGTTACGTCGTCGTCTAAAATCAGCGTTTTTATCTCGGCTTCGAGTTTGTCTGTGTCGAAAGAAACATCTTTGAACGTGCGGTACAAAAAGCCCCAGTCGATATTTTTCGTGTATTTCGCACGCTTCACGGGGAATGTCGATTTTGCCCACGCGATGACTTTCTGAAAATACGCCCACAACGCCGAAGCATTTTCGTCATTTTGATGCAAGCCCATATACTCGTCAATCGGCGTATTGCCTGCAATCCATTTTATCGCAGTTTCAAGGATTTCCTGCCTGTTCGCCGTTCCCGAAACAAAATCCGCGCCAATCGCCACCGCCGCACAGCCGTTTTTAGAAAAATACTTCTTTGCGTCGCTCCCCCACGAGCCAGAATACACCGCGTTTCTGAGTTCTTGCGCCGTGAGTTTTTCTCCTGCGATGTTTATGCGCTCGAACCATTTTAGTTTTTCGCTGTTCGTGCCAGAACAAATATAAATATTCAGCTTGTAATCCAAGATTTTATTCTGCTCGTCATCTTGCAAATTGCTAAAGAATAATTTATTCCCCGAAAACTCGTGCGCAAAGTCGCCGTTGACGTACTGACAAATCGAAATCGTGCGCTGTTGCCCGTCGATGACTTCATACGTTCCGTCGCTTCTCTCTGCCCAATACATCACGTTGAGCGGAAAGCCTTGCACCACGGAGTCAATCACCGCGTCCCTCTGCGCTTCTTTGTACACGAACTCTCGCTGATACGGCGGTCGTACATCGAGCTTTCCGCCATACGCCACAACGCCGTTTTCTTCATTGTCCGCATATCCCGCTGTAAGTTCACGAATCGTGATTTCAGTCTGCTTTATTTCCATAACCTCACCCCTAGCCCCTCTCCTAGTAGGCGAGGGGATTCTGCGCCGAATGAATATTCTGCTGTACATTCGTTTCCCGTTTATATATCCGCGCCCTTTTTCTATGTTCAAATCGTATTCATTACCAATAATTTCAAATTGTTCAGGGTTATATTTGTCTAAAAAAGTAACAGGCACACCCATAACATCATCATAATCCAAAGGAATATCCGTTACTTTATCAACATTTATAGCATCGAAATTATCGTATTTTGGGTATTCTTCAGAGTTATAAGTCTTATATAAAATTAAATCTTCGTGTCGCTTTTTATTATCAAGATTTGTAAAATAGCACACATTTCCAAATTGCTGAAACTTTTTTCCGTCAATTATCTTCACAGATTTTCCTTCTGCATTTTGAGGAATCTGAAATAATTTCGGCTTTGTATATCCAAGCCACAGTTTATCGCTTTTCAACAGCGCAAAAATCTCTTTGTATGTGATTGCGTTTTGATTTCCGATTATCAAAAACTTCTTATCGTACGCGATGAGTTGCGCCACATATTCACGAAAAAGCGAAAACGGCGGATTTGTAACTACGATGTCGGCACTTTTCAACAGCGCAATACACTCTTCGCTTCTAAAATCGCCGTCGCCCTTTAGCTCGTGAATCCCGATTTCTTCCACCGTCGGCACACGGCTTCCGTTTTTCTCGCCCGTGTATTCAAGATAAATCGCCTTTTCGCTGTCGTTGCGGCTGAATAAATCGCGTTCTTGATTTTTGTAGCACGTCGTAATCAGCTTTTTCAGCCCCAACTGTTCAAAGTTGTACGAAAAATAATGAAAGAAATTGCTCACACGCGGGTCGTCGCAGTTGCAAAGCACCGTTTTTCCTTTGAAATGCTCTTTGTAATGCTTGAGTTCGTTTGCAATGTCGTTTAACTGCGTATAAAACTCGTCATTCTTTGCATCGCGCGCCTTTTGCAAGCTCTCGTTCTTCGCCATTTTCTTTTTCCTCAAGAAAAGATACCTATTGGTAAGATATAAATACCTTTTGGTATTTGTTAAAATATAAAACCTTTTGGTATTTTTGAAAAGTATCAAATACCAAAAAGTTTTAATCTTTGCCTATGAATTTTTGGGAAAATGTTGATGACGAATTGAAATTCAGAGGAATGGAGAGAAAGGAACTTGGAAGTTTAGCAGGATTTCCAGAATCATATATTTCAAAAGGAATAGCTAGACAGAGTTGCCCGTCAGCAGATTTAGCAATAAAGATAGCACACGTTTTAAAAGTGCCCGTAGAATCTCTTGTAAATGGATTTTGTGAATCTGATAAAAAACGTTATGAACAAGAAAACTGTAAAGAAGACTTTGTTGAAAATATGAACAAACTTCAATTATACAAAAAATACCACTCAATCATCGAAACGCTAGAAGCACTGCCCGCCGACAAACAACAAGCCGCCATAACGATTTTCGAGCAGTGCAAAATCCTAAGCCGCAGATAATACTCAGGCGATTACCGTTTTGCTTGTGCATAATCGCGAACCTGCGCTTCTGTCAGCCCCGTGAGCGTTGCGATTTCCGAAAATGATTTCCCTAGCGAATACATATTCTGCACGATATGGCTTTGCCCTGTTTGCAAACCTTGCTGCAAACCTTGCTCCATCAGCTCCCTTTGCACTCGTAGCGAGTATCGTCTGAAAACTTCGTCTTCGTCAAATAATGTTGTCATTATGTCCATAATTTCTACCGTATTATTTCAAATTATCTACCGTCAGAATATGAAGTTCGTGCATTTGGCGGAGTTGTTTGTCATTCGTGATGAATCGACCTGTTCGGAAACAGTATGTCATTGCCGTACTTGATACGGCAATCTATTGCAATATAGGCAAAAAGATTATCGGGTCAAGCCCGATAATGACAATTATCGAACAGGTCTAATGCTTTAAAGCCTTTGTATTTTGCTCGAATTTTTGCCGCCTCAAGCGCAATTTTTTCTTCGTAGCATTTTTTGAAAAACGAGCGAGTCGTGTCAAAATACTGCTGATTTTGTTCGAGATAATAAATAAACGGTGCAGTGTCGAGATATATCTTAGAACCTGTCATTTGCGCGAAACTCCTTGATGTATTCATCTGCGTGGTCTGCGCGGTCTGTATGGCTCACAAGTGAATCAAAGACAAACTCACTCTTTTGATTTTGCGCGACAATCGAATCAATTTTGTTTTTGAGCATAATAATTTGAAACATCGGTAACGCGGCAATTTGCGTTTCTAATTCTGCGTACGCTAATTCTGACATATTGTGCCTCCTAAAACTATTATAGCCGAAATCTCGGTTGTAGTATACGGCAAAAATCGGTATAATGGCGCGTATGGAAACAAAACAATCACTCTCATTAGCTACTTTATTGGAGCTGTTTTTGACGTTCTGCAAAATCGGCGCGGTTACATTCGGCGGCGGCTACGCAATGCTTCCGATTTTGGAGCGCGAACTCTCCACAAAAAAAGGCTGGACGAGTGCAGACGACCTCCTTGATTACTACGCTATCAGCCAAGTTACGCCGGGGGTTATCGCCGTCAACGTATCGACTTTCATCGGCAACAAAAAAGCGGGCGCAATCGGCGGCATCGTCGCGACGCTCGGAGTCGTAACGCCGTCAATTATCATCATCACGCTCATCGCGCTGTGTATCGCGAACTTCAACGACATCATTTGGGTGCAAAAAGCCCTCAAAGGCATCAATATCGCGGTCGCCTCGCTCTTGACGTACTCGGTTTTCAACTTCGCGAAAAAATCTATCAAAAGCGCGCTCGCCCTCATCATCTTGCTCGCCGCATTCATCGCGGTTTTCGTCTTCAACGTCGGCTCTGTCATCGTGATTATCGCGGGCGCAGTCTTGGGCGTGGTCATCTCGCACTACAACGCCGCGCTCCTCGGAGGCAAAAATGCTTGAAACGCTCTCTTCACTCATCTCATCTCATAGCGCGCTCGGCGTGGTCGCTTTGTTTGCGCTGTTTTTCTACATCGGGCTGTTCACGCTCGGCGGCGGCTTGGTCGGCATCACGCTTATGCAGCAGGTGTTAGTCAAAAATCTGCACCTCATCGACGAAGAAATGTTTTACAATATGGTCGCGATTAGCGAAAGCACTCCCGGACCTATCGGCGTGAATATGGCGACGTATCTCGGCACGGAACTCTACGGCGTGGCTGGCGGCGTGATTACAACGCTCGGGCAAGTTTCTCCGTCGATTATCACGATAATCATCGTCGCGCGCTTCTTCGCCAAAGTGCAGGATAAACCGCTCGTCAAAGCCGCATTTTCCGCGCTTCGTCCCGCAACTTCGGGCATTGTCGCGGTGGCGGCGGCGAATGTGTTTGTGCTTTCTCTCCTGCAAATCCCGCAGTTCAAAGAAACGGGCAACATCGCCGATATGTTCAATTTCCAAGCGATTTTTTTCTACATCATCGGGCTTGTGTTCTTGTTCAAAGCGAAAATCCACCCGATTTTTATGGTCATCTTAGGCGGCTTTTTCGGTGTTCTGTTCTTGTGAGCAGCAGGCACAGCCTGTTTTAGACAAAGTTTATGCTCATTCGACCGAAAAAATCGTGTTTTGCTCCGTGTGAGTGCAAACTTTCACAGACGCAGCCTGTTTTAGACAAAGTTTATGCTCACTCGACTAAAAAAATTGTGTTTTGCCTCGTGTGAGTGCAAACTTTCACAGACACAGCCTGTTTTAGACAAAGTTTGTGCTCACTCGACCGAAATCATTTTTTTTCGAGGCGTGTGAGTACAAAAGGTATTCTGTCATTGTCGGGCTCGACAAAAAGGAAAGCATACTTTCTGCAACACTACCCAAAATATTACAAATGAGCCTGTGGCTCTTATAAAACAGCCTGTGGCTGTGGCTGAGGAGGAAAAAATATGGATTTGAACATTCGAGAGGTGAATGAGGCGGACGCGGCGGCGATTTTAGCGATTTACGCGCCGTATATCGAAAAAACGGCGATAACTTTTGAATACACCGTGCCGACCGTCGCGGAATTCCGTGAACGTATTGCGCGCATTTCGTCGCAGTTTCCGTATATCGTCGCAGAAGTCGGCGGCAAAATCGCAGGCTATGCGTACGCTTCGACGTTTCACGAGCGCGCGGCGTATTTGCACAGTGCGGAGCTGTCGATTTATGTTGACGAGAAATTGCACGGCGGCGGCATTGGGCGAACATTATACGAAGAGCTGGAAAAACGGCTTTTTTCGCGCGATATAACGGCGTTGTATGCTTGCATTGCGGTAACTCCGCGCAAAAACGACGCGTATTTGACCGACGCAAGCCCGCGATTTCACGAAAAACTCGGTTACGCGCAGTGCGGCTATTTCACGCATTGCGCCGTCAAGTTCGATGTGTGGTACGACATCGCATATTACGAAAAACATTTAGGAGAAAAAATATGAAACGCATTTTTATCGCATTGTTTTTGTTCGCGGCTTCGGCGGCGTTTGCGTCGAACGAGATTTCTTCGTTTACGGAGGGCAAAATTAAGGAGTTTCTCACGACGAGAATTGAACTTCGCAGTGGAACAAAGACCTCCGCTGTCAGCAAAATCGCCGAAGTGCGAGAGCAAACGTTTTCCGCTCTGGCGGGCGAGGCGGTCGATTTTGAGCAGGAAAAGCTGATTTTGGAGAGCTTTTATTTTATGGAGGAATACGAGTGGCTGCTTGACCCGAAGACGAACCGCGCCGAGCTGAGAAAGCAAATGCGCAATTTGATGAAGCAGATTTTTGCGTGCATTGACTCTCGCGGCGAGGCAGGGGCGAGCAAGTGGCTGTACAATGTCGGCGGCGATGTTACGTCGTATTATATGACGCGCTCGATAAAAGCGACGCTGTTTTACGGGCTGCGCGTCAAGGAGTTTTACGAAAAGGCAATCGAGAAAGACGCAAATATGACGACTTCAAACGTGTGTCTTGGCAACTGGTATTTTTACGCGCCGAAAGTCTGTGGTGGCGGTCGGGACAAGGCGGAAAAGTGCTTTCAGAAAGCTCTGCTCGGCTCAAGCGCAAAGGGCGAATATTACATAGCGTATCAATCGCTGTCGCAGCTGTATTTCGAGGAAAAACGGCAGGGATTATTTGAAAAATGCACGTCCGCGCTCACAAATCTCGGCATCGGCAAAAAAGAAATCGCGCTGATGAAGAAATGCAACGACGCGGGCTATTCGTTCTTTCAATACCGACGCAATCGCGCAGGCATTGACGAAAAACTTGAAGCCTCTGAAAAAGAAGAGGAAGATTAGAAGTTCGTTTTGAGCGAAAAGTTCATTTTGTAGGCGTGTTCGCGGAAATAATAGCGCAGCTGGCAATCCGCCGTGATTTGCGCCTTTGTCATAACGCCAGCTATAGGCGACACCGCCGCAAATCCTGCAAGATACACATAGTCATTCAGCTCGGATTCGGTGAACACCGTTACAAACTCTTTTATTGCCGCGAAATCTGGACCAGGAATGACGAGCGTATCATATTCAAAATCGCCGTGATAGCCGCCAATCAGCCCAAGTCTGTGCAAATACAGCGGCATGCCCACAAGCCCCGTTTGCGTTTCAATGCCTAAAAGCACGCTCTCGGCGTTCCAGCTTAAAGCCGTGCCGCTCTCTCCATAGAGCGAAACAGATGCGGCGGTCGGGAGCGTCCACACAACGCTATTCGTCGCAAACGGCAGTAATCGCGGCAGTTTGAAGCCGTAAGACACAGAAACCGAAGAGCGTTCGTATTTGTCGCTGTCGAATACATCGATAATTGTTTTGTCGCCTTGCATTTTGTCTTGCGCAAAGTCCACTTCATACAAAAAATACTGCTTGATTTCAAAGCCGAGCTGCTCAAACGAAGTAAGTCCGCTCTGCCGATACGTCGAATAGCTCACGCCCGTGCGGATAACGTTGTCTTTGTACGCATTGCTCGGATATGTCCAATCCATTTTCGTATTTTCTTCTTTGGTGTAGCGGTCGCGGTGCTGCGTGGAGGCTGTCCACAGGTCTTGCAGCGAAAAAGTCAAGTTCTGATACGAATAACCGACGGGGTGGCGATACGTCAAAGAGCCGAGAGCCGTCAGCGTATACTGTCCCTCTTCCTGTACCGCCCAGTTGCCGCCGACAGACACTTTTACGGGCAGAATGGAATTGTTGTAAATCGCAGTGAAGATGTTGTCCGCTGTAATGCCAAGATAATCGTCCGCAGGGTCAACCGCAAGACCGCTATACGAAAGAATGAGCTGGGAATTTTCAAGCGCGTCTTCGTTGGTGAAATACGAAAAGCCCGCGCCGACCGTCATATTATAGCCGTCCTCGATGTCGAGCGATGTTATCGGCAAAAAGAAATAAATGAGCTTTCGCGCCATAAATTTCAGCGGATTATAGCGGCTTATTTGATACTCGTCGAGGAAAAGAGCGGTTTTTATTATCTCGCCGTCTTCGTCGTGGATAACCTTTTTTTCGATAACAGGCAAATCTGCTTTAGAAAACGCTTTCACGCTCTGTGCTTCTAAAACAGCCATTTCCGTGTACTCCAAACTTTCTTTTTTTACGCGATACAGCTCGTCGAAACCGCGGCGGTGCATTGCATAGACGAAATCGCTCGCAGACAAAAACGGGTCAACAACGCTGCCGTCAAGCGTGGAATCGACGACAAACCCCTTTGTTACAGAGCCGTCAACGGTTACCGTCAAATATCCCATCTTGAAAAAGTCGCCCTCGTCGCTCGCATACGAAAAGCACAGCTTGCCGTCCGCGCCCTGCATACTTCTCACGTTAAACGACAGCTCATAGCTTTTTTCTTCGCCTTCTGGCAGCGAAATCGATAAGAGTTTATGCGTGTCGTCTTCGTTGACAAGGCACAACAGCTGATTTTTGCCTGTGGAACAGAATTGATAAGGCGTTGAGCCTGTCGCGAATTGGCGCGTCATCAAAATGTCGTCGTGATTGCTGTCGTTGACAAGATACATACGCATTTCGCCGTTTTGCCCAGTGCTAGCCACGCCTGCAACAGCGTATTTGTGATACGGAATCTGTACAATGCACGCTTCGGCTATCGGGTACGCGCCGCGCAAAAACTTCTTTTCGTCGAGGTCGTAAATCTTCGTGTATGGCTCGGTCAAAACATCTTCGGCTTTGCTCCGATAGCTAGACACAGCGAGGTATCGCCTGTCGGTTGAAATCGATAAGCGGCTTACATCGGAGGCAGAAAACAGCTTTTTCGCGCTCTTCCATCTTTTTCGCATTTTATTTTCAGCCAAGAAGCACACTTCTTTTCGCTCGCGGTCGTACCAAATAATGCCGTTTTTCGCTTTTACGATGTTTTCAATGTGATAATCTTGCCGCGCCAAGAGCTTTTCAGAAAAGGAGCGCAACAGCGAATCTTGATACATCTCGTCGGGAATCTCGATTGCGTCCACGAAATCGCGCCACGTATTTGAGAGCGACACGCCGTAGACTTTGCGGAAAATCCCTGGCATCAGCGCAAAGAAATGCACTCGACCGCACTCGTTCCAATACGAAACAAATTGCTCAACGCCCCACCGCTGCATAATGTACGCACTGAACGCACTGCAAGCAATGCGCTGTATTCTGCTGTACAACGCCGAATCGCTTACGCCCGAAACTTGTTTCCACGTCGGGAATTTCTTCGCCATTTTCGCCTGCACCAACGCTTCATACGCCATATCGTCGGTGAGATTTGCAATATCGCTATCGTCCCACGCGCCGACTGCGCCGTCCACGAATGCTGACGTTACATTGAGCAAATATATCGGCTGAAACAAATCCACGCCCGTAAGCGTATGCACCATGCGCCAATTTTTGCTTCGCACTGTATACGCCGCCGCCTCTAAAACAGCTTTATAAAACAAGTCTAGCAGCATTTGCGTGCTATACACTTCGTCTTTTTTTGCAAACGAATCGCACACGATAATTCTGTTGTACGGCTGTTGGGAGTAGGTTACCGAAAGTTCCGCTGTGTCGGGCGTGATGACAACGGGAATCGTAAACGTTTCTGCAAGCGATGTTTTTTCGCAGGCAAGTGAGAAAAACTCTTCGCAGTGCTCGCAAATCAAGCGCGCCGTAAAAGAGCTTTGTTCGGGGAAAATTATAGAAAAGTTAGCAACTTTAAGCACATACATTTTATGCGGCTTGCTGTACAGTCCTGCATAAAGCGGCAGGCAGACGACAAAAGCGAGAGCCACCGCGAAAAATCTAAATATCGAGCGCATAAGAAATATTATACATAAAACCGCTCTTTTGCGAAATACTCAATAGCGAGCCAGCGTCTTATTTTTTCGCTTCTATTATACCCTGTCCCTGCCGTATCGACACGGGTGCACACCTTGCTACAGTAATTTTTGACGCTAGAGTTTTAGAAAATCAGCGGGCATAATTGCAGGAACTTTTGAATGTTCAAAATCCTTTATGTTGCGTGTG
>CALDID010000003.1 GCA_937901865.1 uncultured Treponema sp. | reverse complement strand
GTAGCAAGGGGCTTAAGCCCCTTGTCAAAACTATATTATCGAACAGGTCTATTTTTCTTCAAAAGTGGCTTTTTTCAAAATAAGCAAATGGCTTAGTTTGAAAAAACAGCCCTCGGCTGTGTTGCAGAAAAGAAGTATTTTCCGTTATACTCTATGCAATTACAGGAGAACATTATGATTAGCAAGATGAGAAATATCGGCATTATGGCGCATATCGACGCAGGCAAAACCACGACGACCGAGCGCATTCTTTTTTATACAGGCAAAATCCACCGCATCGGCGAAATCGACGACGGCGCGGCAACTATGGACTTTATGACGCAGGAGCAGGAGCGCGGCATTACGATTCAGAGCGCGGCTATTACGACCGACTGGAAAGGCTATCAGATTAACATCATCGACACCCCGGGACACGTCGATTTTACCGCCGAGGTGGAGCGCAGCCTTCGCGTTTTGGACGGCGCGGTTGCTGTGATTTGCGCGGTCGGCTGGGTGCAGCCGCAGACAGAAACCGTGTGGAAGCAGGCGGACGAGTTCAATGTTCCGCGCATTTGCTTCGTGAACAAAATGGATAGAATCGGCGCAAACTTTTTCGGGGCGATGAACGATGTACACGAAAAATTCGGCGCAGAAACTGTGGCTCTGGAAATCCCGATTGGCGCGGGCGGCGACTTTGAGGGCGTAATTGACCTCTTGAAGATGAAAGAAATCAGATGGAACGCCGAAGACGAGGGCGAAACGTTCACCGAAAGCGACATCGCCGATGAGCGCAAAGCCGAAGCGGAAGAATGGCACGGCAAAATGGTTGACGCGATTGCAGGCGTGGACGACGCGCTGGCGGAAAAGTATCTTGAGGGCGAAGAAATCACGACAGACGAGCTGAAAACCGCGCTTCGCAAGGCTGTCTTAGAGCGCACGCTCGTTCCGTTCCTCTGCGGCTCTTCACGGCATAATCAAGGCGTGCAGCCGCTCATCGACGCAATCGTTGACTATCTTCCCGCTCCTGATGAAGTGCCTGCCGCGGAGGGAGTCCACGTCAAGAAGAACGCTGAGGAGAAAGTTTCGCTTCCGTGCAAGGCGGACGGCACTCCTGCGGGCTTGGTCTTCAAAATCACCTACGACAAAGAAGCGGGCGTTTTGTGCTATGTGCGCGTGTATTCGGGAAAGTTTACGACGGGAACGCAGATTTACAACGTAGACAAAAAGAAGCGAGAGAGAATCAACCGCATTTTCCGCGTGAACGCAAACAAAATGGAGCAAATCGACAGCGTAACGGCTGGCGACATTGCGGTGTTCGTCGGCTTGAAGCTGGCGCAGACGGGCGACACGCTCGGAAGCGAGGGAATGCCGATTCGATTGGAGAATATGAAGTTCCCAGAGCCTGTAATCTCGATTGCGATTGAGCCAGAAACGCTCTCTGACCGCGACAAGCTCAAGGAAACGCTGGAGATTTTGAGCCGCGAAGACCCGACTTTCACGAGCCGCGACGACGCGGAAACAGGTCAGCTCATCATCAGCGGAATGGGCGAGCTTCATCTCGATGTTCTTGTTACGCGCATAAAGGACGACTTCAAGGTGCAGTGCCGTGTCGGCGCGCCGCAGGTTACTTATCGCGAATCGGTTACAGCCGAAGCCGAGCATACAGAAACCTACAGCCGCAACCTTGCAGGCAAAGAGCAGACGGCAGGCATTACGCTCAAGGTTTCTCCGCGCGGCACAGGCGAGGGCAATTTGTATACTTGTTCGGTCAAGCACGGTATGATTCCAGAAGAGATTTTCGAGGCGATAAAATCGGGCATTGAAAACTCATTCACAAGCGGCATTCAGTACGGCTATCAGTGCACTGATATTGCGGTTGAAGTTACGGCGATTGATTACAGCGAGATGACTTCAACTCCGTTTGCGTTCGAGGCGTGTGCGGTGCAGGCGTTCGACGAAGCGTGCCGCAAGGCAAGCCCAGAGCTCTTGGAGCCTGTGATGAAAGTCGATATTGTCTGCCCGAAAGAGTTTGTCGGGGACGCAATGAGCCAAGTTACTCAGCGCGGCGGAATGATTTCTTCAATGGAAGACAAGACGAACGACAGCGTTGTGTACGCCGAAGCGCCGATGAGCAAGATGTTCGGTTTCTCTACGAACTTGCGCTCCGCAACGCAGGGAAGGGCGAGCTTCAGTATGGTCTTCAGCCATTTCCAAGTGAAACAGGGCGGACTCGCTAGCAGCTACTAGAAAAGTGCTGGATTATAATCTGCGGCATCGGCAGATTACGCTCTGCGACATCGGCAGATTACGCTCTGCGACATCGGCAGATTATGGTCTGCTGGTGGCTCAGATTATGGTCTGCGGCTCTGGCAGATGATAGGGGAAAACGAAAAATGACACAGAAATTAGAATTGACTTGGTACGGAAAAGATAAAGAAATAAAAGCGGAACCGCGGCTTTTAATTGAAAACAAAGAGCTTTCAAACACGGAAAAAGATGCGAACAGCGAAAATATGCTCATTCACGGCGACAACCTTTTGGCATTAAAGGCACTGGAGGCAAAATACGCGGGCAAAGTGAAATGCGTCTACATCGACCCGCCGTACAACACGGGAGAGGCATTTGATGAGTATAATGATAATATAGAGCATTCAAAATGGCTTTCGCTAATGTACGAGCGATTACAACTCTTATGGAAACTTTTGAGTAATGACGGAGTAATTTTTGTTCAATTAAACGATGATGAAATGAATTATTGCAAAGTCTTGATGGACGAAGTTTGCGGAAGAAATAATTTCATAAATCTAATTGTTGTAAAAACTAAAAATTCTTCAGGGGCTTCAGGCGGTGGTGAAGATAAACGTCTAAAAAAGAATGTGGAATTTATACTTTGTTATGCAAAACCTGATTTTGACAAATTTAATGAATCATATTCATTAGTTGAATTGTCGGAATATCTTGAGAATATGAAATCATCGGGAAAAAGTTTTAAATATACAACTGTTTTTACAGATTTTGGGCAGAGAGAATATTTTAAAACTATAAAAGACGGCTCTGGAAGCGACATAAAAATCTATAAACATAGTTCATACGCAACAAGAAGTATCTCAAGTCTTGCAAAAGAAAATAATTTATCTGAAATCGATGCTTTTTATAAATACATAGATTCTGTTTGTACAACAGAAAATGCACAAACTTCGATACGAACAAGAGTAAGAGATGTTACAGGAGATGACAATAACCTTTATTCCATTGAATATTATCCAGTTTCTGGTCGAAATAAGGGACAGCTTACAACAATTTATTTTGTAGGTGAAAGCAAGAGATTGGTAAGCTGGTTTAAGAATGTTACTGTTTTTCAAAATGGAGTTCTTTATAAGCGTGAAAAAACAGGTTCTCTTTGGGATAATTTGAATTGGAATAATGTAAATCGCGAAGGTGGCGTTATTTTTACAGGCGGAAAAAAGCCTGAAGAATTGATTGAAAAGATTTTGACTCTCTCGACGAACGTTGGCGACCTTGTGCTTGATTCGTTTCTCGGTTCAGGCACTACTGCCGCCGTGGCGCACAAAATGAAACGCCGCTGGATTGGCATTGAAATGGGAAGCCACGCATACACGCATTGCAAAGTGCGGCTAGATAAGGTGATTTCGGGCGAGGACGCGGGCGGCATTACAAAGGCTGTGAATTGGCAAGGCGGCGGGGGGTATCGCTTTTATGAGCTTGCGCCCACTCTGATTTTGAAAGATGATTTCGGCGAGGAGGTCATAAATTCAGTGTACAATGCTTCTATGCTTGCCTGCAGCGTTGCTCTTCACGAGGGATACAAATACGAGCCCGACAAAAATGTATTTTGGAAGCAGTCGAGGGGGAATGAAAAGAGTTTTCTTTTTGTAACGACGCGGCACGTTTCGCAGCTGTATGTGGATTCGATTTTTTCTACAATGGAAAAAGATGAGTTTTTAATCATTGCATGTACTTCGTTTGATAAAGGTGCGGATAAGGCGTATAAGAATATTTCGATAAAGAAAATTCCGCAGATGCTGCTTGCTTCCTGCGAGTTCGGCAAAACAGATTATGCTTTGAATATCGTGCAGCCTCCGCTTTATGATGCTGAGGAGGAATAGAAAGAAAATGAAAAAACTTGTGTTTAGCGAGGGGCGGAGATATGAACAGAGTTAATTCAAGAACACTTGATTTTTTTGATAGACAGGTTTCTTCTCTTATTGTGCAAAAGTATGGATTGAGCGATAGAGCTGCATTAAGGTCTTTTCTTGAATCTGAAACATACAAAATGCTTTTTGACAAAGAAACTGACGTATACACATTCAGTCCTTTTGCAGTGTTTGATATGTGGGAAAGTGAAAAAATAACAGGCAATCCTCGAAACTCTCAATATATTCGATGAGTATGGTATGACAAAAGAAACGATTTTTTTTATATATTTACTAGAACGCTTTGCAGAATATAAAAACAAGCCGTCTTATGAAGTGCTTGCAGAATGGGACGCTTTGGAATTGACCGATTTTATTTATGATATGTATGAAATTTATCATTGCGAGCGGCTGCAAAATGCTTTTGATGATATAGATGCGCTTGTAAATGAAAAACGAGAGGGTAAAAAATGAATAGGTTTGAAAATTATACGACAGATTATATTGCAGGTACAATGAGCTTGAGAGAGCCGCAGAGAAAATCGCTTGAGATATTGGATACTATTTTGTCTTCAATAAACTTGAGCAAGAAGATGAACAAAGACGCGGCTCTTGGTGCGGTTCATTCGTTTTGTAAAACCTGCACAGATTTTGAAAGAGATTTTATGTCGCTCACGTTTGCACTTGCAACGGGTGTTGGAAAAACTCGGCTTATGGGTGCTTTTATTTCGTATTTGTACACGAATCACAATATCCGCAATTTTTTTGTAGTTGCACCGAACAAAACGATTTACGAAAAATTAAAAAGCGACTTGGGTAATCCCACGAGCGAGAAATATGTGTTCAAGGGATTAGGCTGTTTTTCTCTTTCTGAATCAATCGAAATTATCTCAGACGACGATTATAAAAACAAGCAAATTGATTTAATAAGAAGTAGCATTAAAATATTTATCTTTAATATCGATAAGTTCAACAAAGAAACTTCCCGAATGAAAAGCATAAATGAGTATTTGGGGCAGTCGTTTTTTGACTATTTGTCGAATCTTGATGACCTTGTGCTTTTAATGGATGAATCTCATCATTACAGAGCAGAAAGAGGTGCGGCTTCCCTAAACGAGCTGAATCCACTTTTTGGCTTGGAACTCACTGCAACGCCAATCGTAAACAAAGGCTGTAAGCAGACATTTTTCAAAAATGTGGTGTATGAATATCCGCTTTCAAAGGCTATCGCGGACGGATTTACTCGAACTCCTTTTGCGGTTACAAGAGCTGATATTGTTTCATACAATTTTGGAGATGAGCAGCTTGATAAAATGATGATTAGCGACGGCGTGTTTTGCCATGAGAGAACGAAACTTTTCCTTAAAAACTACGCAAAGGAAAAGGGGAAAAAGCTCGTTAAGCCGTTTATGCTCATCGTGTGCAAAGACACAGAACACGCAGAATGGGCTGAATCGTTTGTCAAATCTGACGATTTTAAGGACGGATATTACAAAGATAAAACAATTACCGTTCATTCAAAACTCACAGGCAAAGAAAGCGATGAGAATATGCAGTTGCTTTTGAACGTGGAAAAAGCTGATAATCCTATAGAAATCGTTATTCACGTCAATATGCTCAAAGAAGGCTGGGACGTGAACAATCTTTATACCATCGTACCTCTTCGCACTGCTGCTTCTAAAGTGCTTCGGGAACAGATGGTTGGTCGAGGGCTTCGTTTGCCTTTTGGAGAGCGAACGGGTATTGCTGAAATTGATTGTGTTATGCTTACGGCTCACGACAAATTCAATGAAATTATTGCAGAAGCGCAAAAGGGAGATTCTATTTTCAAAGCTGGAAATGTTATAAAACTTGAAGAGATTGAAAAAGAAAAGACAATTCAGCAAAGTTATTTTGATTTCCAGAATGAAGCTGCCGAACTGAAAGAGTTTTATGATAATACGCACATTGAAAAGACCGAAGAAAATGATATATTTGCGAAAGCAATAAATCGAACGATAGAAAACGGTGTTGCAGAAAATCTTTCTTCTGAAAATTATTCTTTTGAGTCCGATAGGCAAAAAATAATAGAAGATAGCAAGAAAAAGATAGAGAAAGAAATAGCAAAAAGCACTGATTTAGGTAAAATCTACGAGAATAATCACGAGCTTGTGGATATGTACATTGCAGAAAAGACTGAAAAGGTTTACAAACGCATACAAGAGAAATATATCCCTATTCCTCGAATTAAAATCACTGAAAAGGGTATTGAAGAATACAGATTTGATGATTTTGACCTTGATTTGTCAGTGTTTAATCACGTTCCTATTACAAACGAGCTTTTTATGCAAAATCTTATGAATATGGCAGAGCGAAAAGAGATAAATGCTGATAAGTTGGATTTTGAATCGTTAAATCCTGCTCATGTTTTAGTTTCATTGCTCAAAGAAAAGCCAGAAATCAATTATGAAGAATGCAGGGATTTGCTGAAAAAACTCATTTTGCAAGTTATGGCTCATTATGAAGTCAAGCACGGCGAGAATGGAATGAAAAATGTCGTGATGATGTATCGCAAAGATATTTCTGAAAAGATTTATGAGCAGATGTTACAGCATTTTCACACGTCAAATACTTTGTTTGAAGAAGAAGTGATGAGCGTTTCGGGAGCAAATAAGCGTACAACGTATAATTGTTCCGTAGAGTGTGAACTTTATGAAAACTTCAAAGACAAATGGCAAGGCAGCATAAAATCTGTTTGTTACACTGGAATAGAAAAAGGCGTTTTTTCTACAACTGTTTTTGATAGTGAGCCCGAAGTTATTTTGGCAAGAGTTTTAGAGCGTGATTCTGAAGTTTTGAAATGGCTTAGACCTAACAGAGAAGAGTTCAATATTTACTATAATCACGGCAGAAGATACGAACCTGATTTTGTGATAGAAACAAAAGATATTGTGTATTTAACCGAAGTCAAAGGCGAAAATATGCTGGAGGACGATGATGTCAAAGCAAAAGCAGACCGTGCCATAAAATATTGCAGCACTGTTTCTGCTTGGGCAAAAGCAAATAATTATAAAGAATGGAAGTATCTTTTTATCCCCGCAAAGCAGATAAACGAAAGCTCTTCTTTCCGCAATCTTGTTAATCGTTGGAAAAAATGAGATAATTGGTACAAAAATAGGATGTGTTACAATAGTTATGCTAGCAAAATCGTATCAAGTACGGAAAAAGACAGGAGCTAATAAGTAAAGAAGAATGGCAGAGATTTTATCTGATGACATACAAGATATAGCCGTAACCGCGGGCGAAATCGTGCTTGAAAACGGAGGCGAAACATACCGCGCCGAAGATACCGTTGTGCATATTGCGACGGCACTGGGGGCAAAGGGGGCGAGTGCATTCATCACGCCGACCGTCGTCATTTTCAGCTGTATGGACGAGAAAGGCGCACATCACACCGTTATGCGACGCATTACAAAGCGCAGTACGAATATGCTAAAACTTTCGCAGATGAACGAACTTTCGCATCGCCTTGTGCATCGGGGAAAAACCTCGAATCCCTCGCAAGTGCGCACGCTTCTTCGCCGCATCATCGACGCAAAAGAATATTCTGCGAGTTTTCTTGTGCTTATGGGCGCGCTCTCTTCGGCGTTTTTCACGTTTATGATAGACGGCAATGTCTTTGACGGCGCGGCATCTTTTGTCATTGGGGCTCTAACGCGAGTGTTTATGATTTGCTATGCGACCGTGCTTGACGGGAAAAACTCGTTTTTGCTTTCGCTGTTGAGCGGCGCGCTTATCTCGCTTTTATCCGATGTGTTCGGCTTTTTGCCGCTGGGGATAACGCCCGCGCTTGTCCTTGGCGGAAGCATAATGCAAGTCGTTCCGGGGCTAGCGTTCGTCAACGGAATCCGCGACGTGATTTCAGGCGACCTTGTTTCTGGCGGCGCACGGCTTTTGGAAGCTCTGATGACGGCGACGGGTCTTTCTATCGGCTCATGCTTCGGCGTGTTTTTGGCAGGAAGATTATGAGCGTTTCAAAGATGATTGTGGCTGCATTGTGGAGCGGAGGCGCGTCTGTTTTTTGCTCGCTGTATTTTAACACTCGCGCATTTCACGCGGTGATAAGCGGGATTTTAGGCGCGATGAGTTACTTTGTGTATCTTATCATCAAGGTTCATATCGGAAACGAGGCACTCGGATTTTTTGTCGGCACGGCTTCTGTGGCGGTAGCAAGCGAGATTTTGGCGGTGATGATGAAAAATCCTGCGACGGTGTTTTTGCTGTCGGGATTGCTTCCGCTCGTGCCTGGCGGCGGGCTTTTTTATATGATGAGAGCTCTTGTGCAAGAGGAGTTTGCACAGGCGTTTGCTATCGGATATCAAACGATGATGGCGGCGGCTTCTATTGCGCTGGGAGTTGCAGTCGTTTCGTCGGTGTTTCGTATTGTGCAGGCGTTTTTGCGCCGAAAAAGAAGTAGGAGAGTTTTATGAGACCTGTTGTTGCAATTTCAGACCCAAAAGTTGAAAAAATCACCGAGCAGACGGTTGTTACGTCGAGTCCGCTCGGAAAGCATCTTGATAAGCTGGCAGACACGGAGCAGGTGTCGTATCTGATGTTTGACAAGCGAAAAATCAAGCTCGTGGCTAAAATCACGATTGGCAGAGAGTCTACAAACGACATCGTTATCGACAACAAATTGACGAGCCGACAGCACGCCATTATTCAGAAAATCAAGGACGATTTCTTTTTGAAAGACGAAAACAGCACGAACGGCACTTTTTTGAACGACCATCGAATTCCTGCGGGAAAGTACGTCAAACTGAGCATCGGCGATAAAATCACCGTCGGTTCTGCAAGTCTTATCATGGCGTAACACTATAGAAACGTATGACGCGCCTTTCTTCAAGCGAAAAAGTACTATCTCTTCTAAAAGAATGTGTTTCCTCTCTTCCTGAAGCCTATCGCCTTGCTTCTGTTGTTTCTGATACAATATTGACGCTTGCTTGTGAGAGCGATAGCTATCGACCAAGAAACAGAGAGGGCAACTTAGGTTCTCTTTTGGATTTTAGCGATTGCTCGAAAAACAAAAGTTTGCCGTTAATTGTTGTGCCAGATTTGCACGGGCGATATGATTTTTTAGAGAACTTGATTTCGTTTACATTTGCGAGCGGAGAAAGGGTTGTTGATTTACTCGTAGAGAAAAAAATCCGTATTGTGTGCTTAGGCGACGGCATGCACGCTGAAAGCCGAGCGAGAGAAAGATGGATTCGCTCGTATCTGAAATATATTGACGGAGTAATTGACAGCAAGGAAATGCGCGCGGAAATGCGGGAAAATCTTGCGACGATGATGTGCGTGATGACGCTGAAAATGCTCTTTCCCGAAAACTTTCATTTCTTAAAAGGCAATCACGAAAATATTATGAACAGAATGGGTGATGGCGATTATCCGTTTTGCAAGTTCGCCGAAGAAAGCACGATGACGCACGACTTTATGATAAAAGAATATGGCGGGGCAATCGTGAGCGCGATGGGCGAGTTTGAAGACAGTTTGCCTCTTGCTGCAGTGTTTCCGAATTGCGTTTTGTCGCATGCCGAGCCATCTCGGAGCTTTTCGCGCGAAGAGCTGATAAATGCGCGTCTTATCGAGGGAATTGTGGGGGGCTTGACGTGGACTGCAAATAATGATGCAAAAGAGGGCAGTGTAGAAGGCACGATGAAAGCTCTTCTTGGGCATACAAATGCTGTTTATATTGGTGGGCATCGCGTTGTGAGCGAAAAATATGCACTCAGACAGGGCGGAAAATATATTCAAATCCACAATCCACGAGAGCAAAATGTTGCACTTGTTCTCCCTAATCGTATTTTTAATCCCAATACTGATATTATCTGTGTAAATTAGTGAAAAAAAGAAAGAAGTGCTTGACAAAAAGTTCACTATTCGATATAGTATGTATCATAAATCAGTTATTGGTTTATGTCTCCTTCGTCTAGTGGTTAGGACATCGGGTTTTCATCCCGACAACAGCAGTTCAATTCTGCTAGGAGATGTGAAAAGGTTTGTGGCAGTTGCTGCAAACCTTTTTTATTCCGTACAGTCAGTTCATAAACCCTCCTGACTTAAAACAAAACCAGGTACATAGAAAAAATGCAATCAAATCTTTCTGTGCTCAATTTTTCCTGTCTTTTCGTTTTCGGAATTCCTTTATTTTAATTTCTTATCAGTATAGGGGAAAAAAATGCCTAACGAATTAGTTTTAGTTCTCTCTGTTTTTATCAGTTTTGGTGGTGTGTTGTTGTTCTTTCGCTTTTTTGGAAAAGCAGGTATCTTTGCGTGGACGAGTATCGCAACAATTACTGCAAATATTGAAGTGTTAATGCTTATTCACGCCTTTGGTATGGAACAAACATTGGGCAATACGCTATTTGCGGCTACGTTTGTTGCAACTGACATTTTAAGTGAATGTTATGGAAAAAAGACTGCAAGCCGAGCGGTATGGATAGGAGTTGCAACGAATATTGCATTTTTGTGCTTAACTCAGAGCTGGTTTTTGTACACTCCTTCTGCTGAGGATTTTGCACGTCCGTCTATTGAAACAATCTTTTCTAACACGCCGCGCGTTATGCTTGCGAGCTTGATTGGATACATTATAAGCGAAAGATATGATGTGTGGGCGTATCACGCAATTTGGGATTTCACTACAAAGAAATTCGGCGACGCAAAAAAGTTTTTGTGGCTTCGCAATAATGGCTCTACGCTTACTTCTCAGCTTTTGAATATTGGTATTTTCTCAAGCATTGCTTTTTGGGGAATTCATACGCCGAAGATGATTCTTAACATAACTATTTCAGGCTATGTCATCTATATTGCAACAAGCCTCATCGATACTCCCTTTATTTATGCCGCTCGCTATCTGTTTAACAAAAAAATAAATTGCAACGGTAAGAATACTGTCGATAATATCTAAAGGATATTTTTAGATTATGGAACAAATCTCTTTTGAAAGTGATTATATTGAGGGCGCACATCCTGCGATTTTGCAACGGTTGCTAGAAACGAATATGAAGCAGGTTTCTGGCTATGGACACGATGAGTTTTGCGAGAGTGCAAAAGCGAAGATTCGTTCTGTGCTTTGCCTTGACGATGCTCAAATTCAATTTATTACTGGTGGTACGCAAACAAATCAAATTTTGATAGATGCAATGCTCAAGCAATATGAAGGCGTGATTGCGGCTCAAACAGGGCATGTGAATTGCCACGAAGCAGGCGCGATTGAATACACGGGACACAAAGTCTTGAGCGTGCCGCAGCATAATGGAAAAATCGACAGCAGGGAGCTAAAACAGTTTATTGCTGATTTTTATGCAGATGCAAGCTGTGAACACATGGTATTTCCTGGTATGTGCTATATTTCTCACCCAACGGAATATGGAACGCTGTATACAAAGAAAGAGCTTTCTGATATTTCGCAAGTGTGTCGCGAGGCAAAAATCCCCTTGTTCTTGGATGGCGCGCGGCTCGGCTATGGCTTGATGAGTGAAAACACCGATGTTACTATAAACGATATAGCAACTTTGTGCGATGTCTTTTATATCGGCGGGACAAAGGTCGGTGCATTGTGTGGAGAAGCAGTTGTGTTTACAAAGCAAAATATGCCGCCACACTTCGAGAATATTGTAAAAAAGCACGGCGCACTTTTAGCAAAAGGCAGGCTTTTAGGGGTGCAATTCGATACGCTTTTTACAGATGATTTGTATTTCAAGATTTCTTCTCACGCGATAAAAATGGCGAACGAGCTTAAAGCGGTGTTCAAAGAAAAAGGATACAAGTTCTTTATTGATTCTCCTACAAATCAACAGTTTATCGTGCTAGAAAATAGCAAGATGAAAGAGCTTGAAAAAAAGGTTCGTTTTAGCCTTTGGGAAAAATACGATGAAAATCATACTGTTGTTCGTTTTGCAACAAGCTGGGCGACAAAAAAAGAAAATATTGATTATCTAAAATCGTTGTTGTAATTTTTTCATCGATTTGCAATCTAAAATTCATATTAAGTCTAATCGCTACAGTGTTGTTTTGATTTTTCTAACAGCATTGTAGCGCATTTTATTGCGTGCCTCATTTAAACCAACGTTTAAATTAACCATTCTTACCTTATATTATAACGCGATTTCTAATTTGTCAACGTCTATCAAATTTTTATTGCTTTGACAAACTGTGAAAAAGAAATTATAATGAGTGTATTAGCATTGCACATTTATTTTCTAAAAACCCCGATAAATTGGAGAAGAAATTTTATCGGGGTTTGTTTTTTGTTTTATCGAGAATTTGTATGTGTTTTATCCGTATATATCCGTACTTTTTACAACTTTTATCCGTATAAAATAGATACATTTATCCGTATAAAGTTCTAGGTTTTATCCGTATAAAATTACCTCGTTTATCTGGATAAAATAAGAGGTCTTATCCGTATAAAATCGGCAATCTTATACAGATACATTTTCTGCTTTTATCTGATAAGCCGAGCAAAACTATCGTATATTTTTTGAGCTGTTATAAAAAGTATTCTGTCATTATCGGGCTGAACAGATAGACTCCTGTGTCAAGCACGGGAATGACATAAGGGCACACTCGAAAATATCAGAAAGAAAAGCATACTTTCTGTAACACAAAAAAGTGCTAAAACAGCACTTCTTTTTATATGTACTTTAATTACTTTTTTTCATAATCTCAAACACTTCTCTAGGAGATTTTACTTCTTCGAGTTTTCCTTTTGTGTCATAAATCAAAACTGGCATACCTATGCAAGAATGTTCTGCTTCTTGAGAAGTTACCACATAAATAGTAGAGCCTTTCCAGTTATCTAACAGTTTTTTGTAACCATCAAACTTAAAAGACCTATGCAACTCTGTATTTGCAAAATCTAAAATCCTATTCATTTGATACCTCCACAACATATTGTAACACGTTTTCATCAAATTGCAAGGTTGATTATTTTCTATGGTCTTATCAATATACTCAAAACCCTTTTGCCAAGACGTAAAAGTATCTCGTTCTAACCATTCTGGATGCTTTCTTGTTACAGGGTCAATAAATGCTTTTGCAGGATTATTCATTAACTTTTCAATACTGGTAGCTAACGCCTTAGCATCGCCTTC
>CALDID010000002.1 GCA_937901865.1 uncultured Treponema sp. | reverse complement strand
GTGCAAGAACAACGATTCGGGGCTGTTCGTCACCTGCTGGCTCGGAATCTTCTGTTTTTCGACAGGTGAACTCCGCTTTGTGAACGCGGGGCATCCTGCTCCAGTGCTTTTCCAAAACGGCAAATTTTCGTATCTTACGACCAAGCCGAATTTCGTTCTCGGCGGCATGGAAGATTTTCAGTATGTTGAGCATACAATCACGCTTTCAAAAGGCGACCGCATTTTCGTCTATTCCGATGGCGTAACCGAAGCAACGAACAGCAGAAATGAGCTTTTTGGCGATGAACGGCTTTTGGAGGCGATAAAAGAAATCGGTCTTCTTTCTGCTCCCGACACGCTCAAAAAAATGTGCGAGAGAATCGACGCATTCGCTGGCGAGGCGGAACAGGCAGACGACATCACCATGCTTCAATTCATTTGGAAGTAAGCAAAGCAAACGCAAGCGGGGAGAAGAAGCCAGTTTATCCCTGCGCAAACAGTGTCCGCGCCCGTCCAAGTGGAGCGACAGCGCGATGAGAAACCAGAAATTTTTGCGTTTGCTTTCAAAAAACTTGACAGCGTAATAAGAATGAAATGAATCACGAAGAAGCAAAAAATATTGCACAGAAAATTAGCAATCCATTCGACTTTTGAAACTGTTTCGCTCGAAGCATTTATGCAATGTCTCCGTATGTAAAAGATTTGATAAGTTCTGCTGCGTGCGCCGTTTTGTGTCAAGCGGGCACTTGCGCGGCAAAAGCCGTCCTCGACCTTTACAAAGCAGGCTGTGCCTGTCAGTCAACACCGATGTCTTTGAACTGCTCTTCTTTTGCGTACACGTTGAGCGCGTCAAGCATATCGTCCATATCGCCCATCATAAAGCTCGGCAAATTGTGCTGGCTGTAGTTGATGCGGTGGTCGGTTACGCGGTCTTGCGGATAATTGTAAGTGCGGATTTTCTCGCTTCTCGCGCCCGTGCCGACCATACCCTTACGCGTTGCCGCGCGCTCTGCCTGCTTCTTGCTCTCCTCAAGGTCGAACAGCCTCGCGCGCAACACACGGAACGCCTTTGCCTTGTTCTTAATCTGGCTCTTTTCGTCCTGCTGAATAACCACGATGCCCGTCGGAATATGCGTCAAGCGAACCGCAGAATCCGTCGTGTTGACGCACTGACCGCCAGGACCTCCTGCACGCATAACGTCCACGCGCACATCTTCTGGCTTGATGTCGATTTCGGTTTCCTCTGCTTCAGGAAGCACCGCAACCGTAACGGTCGAAGTCTGCAATCTGCCCTGACTTTCTGTGGCAGGCACGCGCTGAACGCGGTGAACGCCCGACTCCCAGCGCAATGTTCCGTAGACGAATTTGCCTGAAATCGAAGTTACGATTTTGTTAAAGCCGCCGACTTCGGTTTCCTGCGCTTCCATCGTTTCGTATTTCCAGCCGCGTCGGTCTGCAAGGTGGCAATACATTTCCCACACATCGCGCACAAAAAGACTTGCCTCGTCGCCGCCTGCAGCAGAACGGATTTCAAGAATAATGTTCTTTTCGTCGAGCGGGTCTGGCGGAATGAGCTTGAGCTTGAGCTGCTCTTCAATCTGCGGCTTTTTCTCCTCAAGGCTCTTGAGCTCCTCGCGCGCCATTTCTTTCATATCCACGTCATCTTCGGCGGTAATCATCAGCGTCGCCTCTTCAATGCCGCTCAACACTTTTTTGTATTCCGCGTAAATCTCCATCAGCTCCGTCAAATGCTGATGCTCGCGCATAACATCTTTGTATTTCTTTTGGTCTTTGACAAGTTCCGCGTCCTGCACCATTTCGCTTGTTTCCTTGAAACGTGCGGACAATTCTTCGAGTTTCTTCACTAAATCCATAAGTGATACAATACAATGATTTAGCGATTTATGCTAGTGGTATAAAAGATTTTTGCTAGCACGGCTCACTGTTTTTTGCGATAACAAAAGTTTTAGTGGACACTGAGGCTGTGATTTGGTAGAGTACAGAAAATCTCGTTGCGGGAGTCTGCCGCTACCCTTTAGTTTTATTTTTTCTGGAGAATACCATGAAACACACTGGAATGGGGGCGGTCGCACTGTTGTCTTGTGCGCTTTTCGTCTGCTCCTGCGCTTCTAAGCAAAATCAAACACACATTAAAAATCCCACAGTCAGCACCATTGCGGAGAGCTTCGGCGACGGGCAAAAAGTGTCGGCGGTCATCGTGGAATACGCAAAGGAAATCGACCCAGATTCTGTAACGCTCGAAACGTATCGCGTGGAGGGCAGAAAAATCGACGCTGTGGATTTTGAAGGAAAAAGCGTAAAAATCCACCTTGCGTACGAAAACAAATGGGACGCAACGGGCGGAAAAATGCCAGCGCGCCCAAAGAAAGCCGACGGCGAGGAAAAGCAGGGAGACGGTCCGCGATTCGACGACGAGGGAACGCCTGTGGATTTGAGTGCGTCGGTCGTGCAGACTGCCGATATTCGCGCAAAAGACGGCACGATTTTCAAGGCGAGCGGCGAGGCGTGGACTTCGGTGAGCGCGAAAGAGCTGGTCATTGAGGATTTTGAGAAAAAATCGTTTGCCGACGCGGAAACGGGGATTACATTGCCGTATTTCTTCTATCTGCCTGAGGGCTACAGCGCGGCGGAGAAATATCCGCTCGTCTTCTTTATTCCCGACGCAAGCGCAGATACGAACATCGACACGGCGACTCTGACGCAGGGCAACGGCGCGACGATTTGGGCGACAGAGGCGGAGCAGGCGAAACACAGCGCGATTGTGGTGGCGGTGCAGTATCCGCTTTCGATGGTGCAAAAATTCGGCGCGCTCACGCAGGACGGCTATCAGTGGTCGGTCGGCTTGACGGCGGTGGATAATCTGTTGCATTTCGTGATTGAAAATTACGCGGTGGACGAAAATCGCATTTACGGCACGGGGCAATCGCAAGGCTGTATGAGCAATATCGCGATTAGCGACAAGCACCCCGATTTGTTTGCGGCGCAGTTTTTGGTCGCGGGTCAGTGGAATGTCGAGGAAATGGCGGCGATGAAAGACAAAAAGCTGTGGATTGTCGTGTGCGAGGGCGACGAAAAGGCGTATCCCGAAATGAGCAAGGCGGTGGATTTGTGGGAAAGTCTTGGCTCAAAGGTCGCGCGCGGAGAGGCGATGTGGAATCCAAAGGCGAGCGCAGACGAGATGAAAGAGAACGTGTCGGCAATGCTTGAAAAAGACGCAGATATCCGAATGAACGTGTTTGCAGGCGGCAGCCATATGTACACTTGGAGCATCGCATACAACATCGAGGGCATTCGCGATTGGCTCTTTGCGCAGTCAAAATAGCGTGGGGAATTCCCGACGATGTGAACTTTATGCGTTGACGACTTGATTTTTGCCGTGCTGTTTGCCGAAATAAAGGCGGTTATCGGCGATTTTGATAAGCTCGTCAATGCTTTTGTCCGCGCGGTAGCTTGCCACTCCGATGGTAACCGTAATGCCAATGTCTTCGCTGTTGTAGCTCACGCGCTCTTTTTCGATGTCGGCTCTGATACGCTCGGCAACGTGTGCGCTAACTTCCTTGTCGGCTCGCACCATCACCAAAATCTCCTCGCCGCCGTAACGAAACACCTCATCATCTTTTCGCACATCGCACGAAATAATATTCGCCACGGTTTTGAGGATTAAATCGCCGCAATCGTGTCCGTAAGTGTCGTTAATACGCTTGAAATTGTCGAGGTCGCACATCAAAAGGCTGAACGTGCCGTCTCCCTTTTGCGCACTCTTCATCATCGAAGCGATGAGGCTTTTCATACTGCGGCGGTTGTGAAGAAGGGTAAGCGTGTCAAAATCGGCAAGTTTTTCCAGCTCTTTTGCGAGTTTCGTTTCAACAAGATACGTTATGAGCCACAGACAAAACGAGGTGAGGAAGAGAAAAATGAGGCGCAAAAGCAAATTCGGCGCAAAAAGGCTGTTCGCGGCAGGCAGAAAAATGCTTGGACGAATACACCATTGCGCAATAGTTGACAGCGACAGCTCTCCAATCATCAAAAGCACAAAGCGGCTATCCAGAAAAAACACATCGAGCATCAAAAAATACGCATAGAACATAAAAGATTCGCTTCGGGTAAGCACTATGCACATAAAATTCCACTGAATCAGCTCAAGAACGGCGACATAGATTTTGCCTTTTTTTATTCTTCCCGCCTTGAGTGCGCCGTCGCTCGTAAAACTATGCTTCAAAAGCACAAGAGCAATCAAAAGATACGCCGTGCAGGACGAGGCAAAAACCGCAAGGAGCGTCGCGGAAACTTCAGGATAATAGCCGAAAAGCATTTTCATCGTGATTGCGAAAGCCGCCGCGGCAATCGTAGACAGCGGAAAGAGCAAAATTACAATCTTAAACACATTCGACATATAGATTTCAATCGCCGACAGATTTTCTTCGTTCATACAGTGCGCTCCTTGTGTGTGTTGTTTTGCAGAAGAATCTTATATTACTTATTATAACGCAGTGCCGTCAGAATTGCTAAGAGCAGGAATAAAATTGCTGTGCCTAAAAAGAGCATATTCACGTTCGCGGCGGCAGAAGCGAGGAACAAAAAAACGACATCGCACAAGTTCGCGCCTTGATTGAGCACGGATAAGACGGTCGCTCTGTTTTCGCCGAGTTCTAAAGCGTCGATGAGCTTGTTTTGCGCCTTTGACAACAGCGAGCGTGGCAAACTCATCACGAGCGGCAACAGCAGCATCGGAGCGAACACCGCGTAATTCGTGCTTTTGTAAAGGGCGAACGTGAGCAGTGCATTGAGCGCAAAAAGTGCAGGCAACGCCGCCTTTTCGTTGAGCTTTTCGAGCCGCGGAACAATCAGCGGAGATAACAGCTCTATCGCCGAATAGCCGAGAATGACCGCGCTGATTGCGTTTTCGTTTATGCCGCATTCTTCGAGCTTGATGATAAAGAAAAAGTTGACGATGTACACCCCCAGCGACAAAAACGACGACACAAAAAAGATTGCTATCAATGCAGGATTGGTTACGATTTTTTTTATCAACTTCTTCGTGTTTTGTTTTTCTTGTGCGTGTGTCGGTTGAGAAACACCCTGTGTTTGAGAAACAGGCTGTGCCTGGAAAAAAGAAGCGATAAGGGCGATGATATGAGAAAAGAGCGTGAATAAAAGGAGATAGTTCATTCCGAGAAACGCATTTATCGGCACAAAAAGCAGCGTGCTGATGATAAAGGAAGCCGTGGCAAATGAGGACGCGATAGACGATACTTTGAGATATTTCTCCTCGCCGAAAAGCGTGTAATAATACGCCTCTACCGTCCCCGACTCAAAGCACATCGAAGTTGCTTCAATGACGGAGGCAAGGGCGAACAGGTAAAAATTGCCGCCGATAAAAAACAGCAATCGCACAGTTGTAAGCAGTAATTGCGCGAGAATCAGCGATTTTTTGTAGCCGATTTTGTCGGTGAGAACGCCGCAGGGGATTTCGAGCGCAAAAACGCACAGCGATGAAATGACTTGCAGATAAAAGAATTGCGAGAGGGTGATTCCGCAGCGTGTGCGTACAAAAAGAGCGACTGGCGCGAAAAATACGAGTGAATTGAAAAAACTGACAATGTATAAAGGCATGGTCGCCTTTTTGTGAGAGAAAAAATCCTTAAAAGACATAATAATCCTTTTCGTCAATGACGAATAAACAGGTGTTCCCTGTGAATTGAGATAATGCGTAAAAGTAAGATTGGATTATTTTTTGTCGCCTAAGGTCGTTTCATATCTGTAACAATAGCCGTTTTTCTGTGCTGCTGTCAAGCCTTACAAACCTGTATCTTGAGCAGCTGCCTGTGTCTGACAAATCAGGCTGTGCCTGCAAAGAAACATGTGTTTTGAGAAACAGGCTATGCCTGAAAGCTGCCTGTGGTTTTACAAATCAGGCTGTGCCTGTTGAATAAAAGGGGGATTTTAGGGATAATGGGAAAAGATTTTCTATATTTCTGTATATTACGAGGTATACAAGTGGCTAAAAAATACATAGCAAAGCTGTTTATAAGCGGCGTGATTGAAGAGAAAAACGAAGATTATTGCCAAAAGTGGCTTCTGGAAAAGATAGAAGAGCTTGGCGAGGACAAGAAAAATGTTGCGTTGGTGCTGTTTATCAATTCTCCTGGGGGAAGCGTCTACGAGAGCGATGAGGTATATTTGGCGGTGAAAAAGTATAGGGAAGATACGAAACGCCCTGTATACGCATACTTTGCGAACCTTGCGGCGAGTGGCGGCTACTATATCGGCTGTTCTGCGCAGAAAATCATTGCAAATCGTAACACGCTCACGGGGTCTATCGGTGTTATCGCGAATAAGTTTGTTGACATCACGGAGTTTTTGACAAAGCACGGCATAAAAAGCGAAACAATCCACGCAGGAAGAAACAAGATTATGGGGTCGCTTGACGTGCCTGTAACAGACGAACAGCGCGCAATTATGCAGTCGATTGCAGATGAATGTTACGAGCAGTTCACTAAAATCGTTGCTGAAAGTCGCAATATGGACATTGAGAAAGTCAAAGAAATCGCAGACGGTCGCGTCTATAGCGCATTGCAGGCAAAGAGCAACTCTCTTGTTGACGAGGTGATGACGTTTGACGAGGCGATTGATTTCTTGAAAGAAAGTGAGTTCAAAGACAAAGAGTACAAAGCTGAAGTTAAAGACTTCAAATATAAGCCAAAGAAGTCTTTGAAGAACCTTCTAAAAGGCTCGGTAGAAAGCCTTGCTCCCTTTTCCGAATTGAGCGCAGTGCTTTCGTTTGCGTCAAACAAAGTCCGCTATCCCGCCTTTCTATATGAGCAGCCACAGGCTATTTTGTGAGCCACAGCAGCCACGGGCTGTTTTGTGCGCCAAAGGCTATTTCTGTCATTGCTGTGCTTGACGTTATGTCATTGCCGTGCTTGATACGGCAATCTATAGCAAGGCAGGTTTGTAAAAGAGGATATGCCTCTATTCTGACGATAAAGGAGATTTTTTAGTATGGAAATGAATATAAATTTCTTTGAGATTTTGGGTTATTTGGGAACGGCGTTTGTTTTGCTCTCGTTTTTGATGAGCTCTGTCGTGCATCTTCGCGTGCTGAATATCATAGGCTCGTTTATTTCTGTGGTGTATCTTTTCCCAAAGGGTGCGTATCCTACAGCGTTTATGAATGCGGCTTTAGTGGCGATAAACGTGTTCCATTTGGCTCGAATGTACAACAACAAAGTTTCTTTTTCGATTTTGGCTTGTGATATAAAAGAAAGCGCAGTCAAGTTCTTTATCGAAAGCAACAAAGCCGATATTCTCTCTTTCTTCCCCGACTTTGACAAGAAAGAAGCAAACTTCACAAAGCTCATCTATCACGCTAACGAAGTTGCAGGCGTTTTTGCAGGCAAAAAAACAGGCGATGAACTTGAGATTTTTCTTGATTACACGTCAAAGAGCTATCGTGATTTTTCAGCAGGCAAATTGCTTTTCGACACTTTGGCTTCAGAGGGAATCAAAACGTTTTCTATTGTAAAGCCGAGCGATAGCCACATTCAGTATTTGAAGAAGATGGGTTTTGTTCAAGACGGCGAAAAGTATATCAAACACGCCTAGCGTACGGTTGATTTTTTACTAAATTAAGTATAGAATTTGCATTAAACATACATTGCGAGGTTAGCTATGTCTGAATTTGATTTTACAGTGGAAGATTTAGGTCCGTGCAAAGTGCCTTCTCCTATCAAACTTTCTCGAGAACACGGGGATTTCCGTGCGAGCTACGTTAAGGACGATTCTTTTGTTCGCTATCACGTCAACGTCTACGGCGATGCAGAGCCTGATAAGGACGATAAAAGCAACTTAATGCAGAAAGCAGGTCCTAGAGAGTTTATATATTTTAATCCGTCTCACATCACAGCAGGTATTTGTACTTGCGGTGGTCTTTGCCCTGGCTTGAACGATGTTATTCGTGCTGTTGTTCGCTGTTTGTGGAATCGTTACGGAGTACACAGAATTAAGGGATTCCAGTTTGGCTATAAAGGCTTCTTCCCTGATTCAAACTTCGACACAATCGATTTGAACCCGACAAACGTTGATACAATCCACAAAATCGGAGGTTCGTTCCTCGGTACTTCTCGCGGCGGCGGAAACCGCGTAGAAGACATCGTAGATTGCATTGAATCGCTCAATATCAATGTGATGTTTATCATTGGCGGCGACGGCACTCAGCGCGGTTCTTTGGACATAGCAAACGAAATCGAAAGACGAGGACTGAAAGTCGCTGTTGTCGGTATTCCAAAGACTGTTGATAACGACCTTGAGTTTATTGACCGCTCATTTGGCTTTGAAACAGCAGTTCAAAAGGCTACAGAGGCTGTTTCTTCTATCCACATGGAAGCAATCTCACAGATTAACGGTATCGGCTTGGTCAAATTGATGGGACGTGAATCAGGCTTTATCGCAACAGCAACAGCCCTTGCAAGCCACGAAGCAAACTTCTGCCTTATCCCTGAAGTTCCGTTCGACTTAGACGGACCAAACGGCTTCTTAGCAAACCTCGAAAAGCGTCTTGAAAAGCGTCATCACGCAGTTATCATCGTTGCAGAAGGTGCGGGGCAGGATTTGCTTGTTACCACAGACCAAACCGACGCTTCTGGCAATAAGAAACTTGCAGACATCGGCATTTATATCCGCGACAAGATTACTGAATACTTTGCAGCAAAGGATATTCACATCAACTTGAAGTATATCGACCCTGGCTATCAGGTTCGTGCGGCGGTTACCACAGCTAACGACTCACTTTATTGCGAGCGTCTTGGCAACAACGCTGTTCACGCTGCTATGGCAGGAAAGACAAAGATTGTTATCGGCTTGGTACACGGAAAATATGTTCATATCCCGATTCAAATGGCGACAATGCGCAGAAAGAAGGTTGACCCAGAGGGTTCACTCTGGAGAGATGCACTCGACGCAACAGGTCAGCCGATTGCGATGGTGAACAATATGAACTCTATCAAAGAGCGTCTTGCTGCTGCAAAATAACAGATAAATCCTAAGACGAAAGGGACTTCAATGCGGAGTCCCTTTTTTATTTCTTCTTTTTTGCATAAGATACCTTTGTAACACGACATGGAGCGTAAGTGGCTCAATCCGAGTGCAGTAACTTGCAGCGTCGATGCTCTTAGAGCAAAAGAGGCGACAAGGTAAGAGCTTGGAGGTGTAAACAGTGTGATTACGAAGCGTAAACAGTCTGTTTACGGTCTGTAATCAGTGTGTTTTCAAAGTGTAAAGGCACTGTTTACACTCAAATAGAGTAAGTCGCTGCCGTTTTTGCTCTAAGGCATTTTTTTGCGAGAGAAAGGTTTATTTTACGCAATAGCCAGGATTTGCCTCAAGCTGAACTTCTCGTCCGCCACGAACAATGCCATATACTGGGCGACCTGTGTTATCTGTCCACGTCGGGTCTACCCAATAGATTATACCGTCTGTTGCTTGCACCCAGAACCAAGCATGACTTGTAGCTCCGTCGTGTGCATAAATGTGATTGTGTGAGTTTACAACAACAGGAGTTCGGTTGATTGTGAAATTAGATTGCTCGCCTTTATTTGCAAGGCGGTAGGCTACAATGTCGTTAGGGTCAGAGAACGTTCCAACCATCCAGAAATTAGCAACTCTTGGATAGTTCAATTTGTTTTGTTTCAGTTCCTGATATGCAAAGTCTGCATAGTCAAAGCAAATGCCTTCAAACAACGTTGTTCCTTTAGAAGCTCTGCCGTCATTAGTTGCAAGATATTTCTTGATATGCTTCGTCTGGTAGTAATCTGTCGGGTTCTTTTGGCTAAAGTTGCCTGTATATGCCATATCGTAAATGCCTTTGCATGCGGTTGTAACTGCAAGCCACTGAAGCTGATTAGCAAGAGTATTATCATAGTAATATGCTCCATTTCCACTAGGTGCAACAGGAACTAAATCATAATTAGGGTCTGGAAGAATATCATTAGGATTAAATGGAGTAACTTTTGCAGGAGTTAATTTTGGAGGTTCTATTTTCTTATACATTACGCGAGGAATGTATACCACCTCATAACCAATTTCTCCATTATGCCTTTCTTGTTCTTTTTTATTGCCACGAAGAGCAACTAAATCTTTTGGAGGAGAAAATCGTAACCAATATACGCCTTTTGAATCTTCATAACATGCCGAAGCATAGCTATTTATAGCCAAAGCCTCTCCAAGTTTTCCCAATTCTTCCAATTTATAGTAAGAAACAACAAAAAGCTCTCTCTGACTTTCTACAAGTTCAAGCAATTCTTTCTGACCTCCATACTGCTCTAACAGATTTGTATACTGCTGATAAAATGGAGTCATCGGACCTCTTGCATTTAGCCTCCAAGTATCCAATGCAATTCGGTCATTATAATAATCAATCATTTTTTTGTCATAATACTTAGGGTTACTATAAAAAGCAAGTCGTCCTTCATTCCACTCAATATCCTTTTTATAGTATTTTCTTTCAGATTCTACTAAAGCAAACTTTTGAGCGTTGAGCCAAAAAGCTTGGGCTTTCATAGTATCAAATAGATAAACATCTGCAACCTTTCCATCTGGAAACTTGTATTTCTCAAGTTTGTAAGAACAGTATTTTGAATCTGACAAATATTCTGGTCTATCGTCATACATTCTCTGTGCAGTAGGTGGAAATAACGATGCACAAGATGTCAAAACAACAAACGGTAATGTAATTACCAAACAACATAAAAACCGATATAAACTTTTCACTTTATTCTCCACTAAATCTTGCAATCTCTCTTTTTTGGAAACTCTTTCCCGTTGCGAAACTTGTAATACTTACGAACTGCATTCTGCATTGGATTGTGGAAAGGGTCTTCATAGTCTTGCAACATTTCCATAGCCTCTAGCATTGCGAAATCTGAACTTACAACAGTGTCCAAATCCATATCCAAAATATTCTCTGCTTTTCTTGCTCTACTTAAGCGAGAAGTAATTGCTTTCTTAGATGAAATACCTTCATCATCTTCCAAGCTCTTTCTAAAACCTTCTTCGTCCAAAACAAATTTCCTCCACACACTTTATGGTCTTTCATGGATGTATATATAGCTTTTTAAGCAATATACTCTTACAAAAGTATAGCATATTAAGCTATATAATTCTGATTATACAGCACTGAATACTATAAGTCAATAAAAGTATAGCTTAAAATGTCATACGTTAGGATACAAAAGATGGTTGATGAAAACTTTTTTAGAGATAGACTTAGGTATTTTCGCAATGCAAAAAAGATTTCGGCAAGGGAAATGAGTTTAGCTCTCGGTCAAAACGAAAGCTATATAAATAAGATAGAAACAGGTAAATCTTCTACAACAATTACATCATTTTTGAATATTTGTAATTATTTGTCTGTGAATCCTGCTGATTTTTTTAGTGATGATTCCGCTAATGGTTTCGGAATAAATGAAGTAGCATATTATTTTCAAAAGCTAACGCCTAGACAGTCTTGCTATATGCTTGAGTTCCTAAAAGATTTATCTCATGAGAATACATAAAAGAATAAAGTATAGTGCATTATAATAGTGTTGCTTTGCAAAAAGAAATAGAGAATATGAAAAATAGGTAAGTGCGATATGGCAAAATAATGATTAGGCGATATATAAATATAATCTGCTTGCAAATTAAAAGAAAAAGAGAAAGAAAATGATTTGCTTGTTTTTTACTCGCGCACAACATTCATAAAACATAACAGAATATTGACCTTGCAAGATACGGCGA
>CALDID010000001.1 GCA_937901865.1 uncultured Treponema sp. | reverse complement strand
GCCGACCCGATGAACGCGACGGGCGGTTCTCTCGTTACGGTCGTGAAATACTTGCAGTCGCAGGGAGTTCGCCCGAGAAGCATTAAGTTTTTCAACGTCATCAGCGCGCTCAAGGGCAGTCTCCGCGTAATCCGCGCGCTCGATAACTGCACATGCTACACGCTGTGGCTTGACCCCGTGTTAAACGAAAGAGCGTACATTATGCCAGGCTTGGGCGACGCTGGCGACAGACTCAATGGCGCAGACACGCACGAACAGCCGCGCAACATCATTCAGCTCATCGCGGATTACGGCTCAAACATTGCGGGCTTGTATCGAAGTCAGATGAGAAAAATCGAGCAGACTGTTCTCGGCACGCTGTAAAGTGCAAAGTGTGATTTGTCATATCAAGGGAGCATGCTCCCTTGTTTCTGCGAATAATTTTAATTCTATGCGCATCTTTTTTATCTTAACATTTACAACAATGCTTTTCTCTTGCGCGACGCTGGACAAAATCTCTGGCAAGCGCGCGGCGGAGCAAAAGAACCTCTGCACCGAATATTACAACATCGCCGAAGGATATATGAACATCAAAGAGTACGCCAAAGCGATTCCGTATTACGAAAAGGCGATGGCGGACGCGGATTTATATTCATCGGCATATTACGAGCTGGGCAGGGCGTACGCACTCTCGAAGAACTGGGAGAAAGCCGAAGAGGTTTTCCGCGCGTTTTTGGAAAAGGACGCAGAAAATCTCGATTTGCAGATGTCTGTGGCGTACATTCTCGCGATGAAAGGCGATTTTAACGAGGCGATTGAAATGTATCGTTCGCTCATCGAAAAAAATCCAGATGTTGCCGAATTGCAAAAGAATTATATCGCCGTGCTGCTCTCGTGCGGCCGCGCGGAGATGGCGGAGGAGCAATTTGCGGCGTTCTCGGCTCATTTCCCCGACAACAGCGACCTTAGCGACCTCAAAGCCAAGATAACTTCTGCTCTTGCCGACAAAGCAAGCGACGCAGAGCCAAAACCCGCGAGCGAAAACGGTGAATAGACAACTGTTTTTTTTGATTATATAATAAAAATATGGGTGAAAGAGATATTTCGCAAAAGACACTGGAATCTTACAACGATGTATTTGCCGACATTGTGAATGTATTGTTGTTTAAAGGCGAGCAGGTTGTTGAAGCTGAATCGCTCACCGATTCGCAGACGTTTTCGCAGTACAAAGATTCAAAAAGCGTTCTGCACAGTCAAGAGCGCGATGTTGCAAAGAAGTGGACAAAAAGCGATTTTTGCTTGAGTTTGTTCGGTTTTGAAAATCAGACAAAAAAAGATAAATCGATGCCGCTTCGAGTGATGAGTTATGACGGCGTTGCGTATCGAAGTCAACTGCAGGGCTCTGATTTTTATCCTGTGATAACGCTTGTTTTGTATTTTGGAACGAAATCCAAATGGAAAAACTACAAATCGCTGAAAGAATCCTTGAATATCGACGAACGGCTCAAAGATTTGGTAAGCGATTATAAAATCAAAGTGGTAAATTTGGCGTGGCTTACTGACGAGCAGATTAACAGTTTCAAAAGTGATTTCCGCATTGTTGCAGAATATTTGAGGGCATTGCGGACGGGGCATGTTGAGGATTGGAGCAGACAGAAACTCAAGTATGTCAGCGAGATAATCGATTTAATGAGGGTTATTTCCGACGATGTTATTTTTGATGATATGGCGGCGTTCATTGAAAAAACGCAGAGTGAAAAAGGAGGCGTAAACGTGTGCGAATTTGTACAGCGAATGAAAAATGAAGGAATCAGCGAGGGGCTTTTGCAGGGGCGCAGAGAAGGCATTGTTTTGGAGCGGGACAATATTTTCTCGCTGTTTTCAAGGCTTTATGCCGCGGGGAGAAATTCTGACGTAGAGCGGGCAACAAAAGACAGGGATTTTTTGAATGCGCTTTTATCAGAGCAGAACCCCCAAAATGATGCGTGATTGCGCGCACAATGTGGGAGAAATGCAATCAGAGGAGTAACGGTATGAGTGATTTTTCGTATGCGTATTTCAGCACGGAATTGGAAAAACTCGATATTCCGTCGCTTGAGGGGATTTTTGAAAAAGTGCAGAGCTTGCTGATAAAAAAGCGGGCATTGCAGGCAGATTCTACCATCGACGAAGCGGAAGTTGCGCGCATAAATGCCGTGTACTCAAAGATTCCTCGAGAAGAGCAACTCAACGCGGCGCACTCTTCTATGCGCACAATGTGGGAGGCGGTGAAAAATGACTCGTGGTGAAATATGGTGGGTCGATTTCGGACTTGCGTTCGGCAGTATGACGCTTGGTCGCCGTCCTGCGCTTATCGTGCAGAATGACAATTTCAACGCGAGCGATATTGCTACGACAGTTGTTGTTCCGCTTACAACAAACATTCGCCTTGCTGATTACAAAGATAATGTTTTGCTTGCAAAAAACACATCGCTCGAAAATCCGAGAAGGGTGTTTTTCGGTCGCGGAGGCAGCTCGAAAACTTGAGAAGTGCATTTTTCTTCAGAAATGAGTAGCTCGAAAATCCGAGAAGGTCATTTTTTTTCCGCGCAAGCCGCTCGAAAATT
Organism: uncultured Treponema sp.; assembly: GCA_937901865.1. Classification (GTDB taxonomy): domain Bacteria; phylum Spirochaetota; class Spirochaetia; order Treponematales; family Treponemataceae; genus Treponema_D. The sequence goes on along the minus strand of CALDID010000001.1, from coordinate 2,934 downwards.
TTTGCTCGCCGCGCAAAGCAAAAGAAGTCAGCTCGAAAACTCGAGAAACCCATTTTTTCCAAAAAACACGCTTCACGAGTTTTCGAGAAACATTTTAGCTGTACTTTTTACACAAAAAAGAATATAGTTTTTCTAAGGAGTTTTTGTATGAAAAAAACAAATTCAAATCTTACCTCGGCGGAGGTGAATGCGCTGTCAAAGGCGGCGGCGGAGATTATCCGCGCGAGTGGGCTTGAGGACGATGTGCTTGGCGTTGCGTGCAAGCGAATCGACAAGGCGGTCGGCGAACAGACGGACGCGATTAAAAGCACCAAAGTCTATTCGGGACTCGACGAAAAAGACGCAAAGCGCGACAGCTTGCTGCAAGACATCGCGACAATCCTCAAAGCGATGAGCGTCATCGGCGTGGCGGAAATCGAAGAGGCGGCAAAATTGCTCTCGAAGATTTTTGCAAAATAAGGCACGGAAATCACCAAGGCAAAATACGACCAAGAATCCGCGCTCATCGATAGCTTGAAAGGCGATTTCGCATCAGAAGATGCGGCGGCGGCGATTGCACTAATTCCGGGATTTAAGGCGAAAACAGACGCACTGTGGGCGGCGGAAGACGAGTTCAAAAAAGCAACTGCGGATTTCGTAAAAGCGGAAGCGAACAAGAAAAAAGGCGCGTATGCCTTGAAAAAAGAGCTTTTGTCGATTATAAACGATATTGTCGTGCCGTATGTAAGCGCGGTGTCGTTGGTCAAAGAAAGCTATGTGCCGCTCTCGCTGGAGCTTTCGACGCGCATTGACCGCGCAAACGCTTCGGCGAAATAAAAAATTGCTTCACACCTTGCGGCAAGACGTGCGCTCGATAATCGCGGGCGAAATCGTGATGTGTCGCGGGGTGGAATCCGAGCCGTGCAGTGCGTAATTCATCAAATCGACCGCCGCAATGCCGACCGAACGGATTTTCATATCGACGCACGTTAGATTGTAGCTTTTTGCAATCATCGTGTTGTCGTGGCTCATCAGCGAAATATCTTCGCCGACCTTCAAGCCCATATCACTCATCGCGGCGATTGTGCCGAGAGCCATAATATCGTTCGCCGTAAAAATCGCCGTCGGTCGATTTCCGTCCTGCAAATACTTCAACACAACTTGATGCGTCGTTTCAACCCCCGCTTCAAAATCCGTGTTCTCCGCTTTAATCGCGTCTTGCTTTTCTGGCGTGCAGCCGACTTTCTCAAGCTCCTCTTTCCAGATTTTTTCCTTTACCTTAAACGAATAGCCCGTGTCGCCCGAAACATACGCAATCCGCTTGTGTCCCAGCTTGAGCAAATATGCCATCGCGTCCCTCATTCCCTTTTCCTGATTCACCGTGATTGAATTGCACTCCAAATCGACGGGGTAGGAGTGGACGATAACGAGCGGGAACTTCTGCCCGATGCGATTGTAGAGGTTCGCCAACGCTTCCCCTTCGGCAAGGTCGTGCAGCACCGCGCCCGTAAATCCGCGCGACACCATATCCATAATCGAGCGATACTCCTCGTCCATATTCGTGCAGCAAATCGTGTAGCACATCACGCCGTTTTTTGAATATTGACTCGTAACCTCCTCGGCGAACTCGCTTGAATACAAATTGCTTATCGAATGAGTGAGGATAGCGATAGATTCCTTTTTTGGAGAAAGCGACACGGCTTTTTGAATGACGTTATTCGGCTGATAATTCATCTCTTGAATGACCTGTTCGAGCTTTTTGCGGGTTTCTTCTTTTACAGACCCGTTATTCATAAAGCGCGAAACTGTTGCAATGGAAACGCCTGCTCTGGCGGCAATATCGGTAATCGTCATAGTTATATGATAATCTGAAAAAGGCATTTTGTAAATAATAAATGTAAATTTTTGCAAAAATCTATGAAAAAATTTTTCAAAGTTTTGCAAAATTTTGAAAAAAATGTAAAAAAAATCTTTACAAGTGAAAAGAGCTGTGTTAGAATTGAAAATATGAAAAGCAATGTAGTGAAAAGAAATCTGATTTCTTTTAGTTTTGTATTGCCGTGTCTTATCGGTTTTGCGTGCTTCTACCTGCTTCCAACGGTGAGAGGATTTTGGTACAGCTTTACTGACTGGGACTTATTTTCAAAGGCAAAGTTTGTCGGACTGAAAAATTATGTAAAACTTTTTCAGGATAAAGACTTCTGGATTGCAATGAAAATAACGGTGGAGTATGTTCTTTTGAATATTCCTTTGCAAACCGTTCTTGCAATGATTATTGCACTCGTGATGAACAACGGACCAAAGCGAATTCGTGCGTTGCGCGGCGTGTATCTTCTGCCGTGGATTATGTCGAATGTCGTTGTCGGTTTGCTGTGGTTTTGGATGCTTGACCCGCCTGTTGGTATCATCGACGCGCTGTTGGTGAAAATGGGAATGGACAAAATCAACTTTTTGACCGACACAAAAACCGCCCTGATTTCTGTTGCGCTTATCAATATCTGGCGACACATGGGCTACACTGCGCTTTTGATTTTCGCGGGCTTGCAGAGCGTTCCGAAGGAAATCGAGGAAGCGGCTGTTATCGACGGCTGTACACCGATACGGAAATTCTTTTCGGTCGTCTTGCCATACATTCGCCCCGTAATGATTTTCGTGGTGGTAACGACGGTTATCGGCTCTTTCCAAGTCTACGACACAATCGCGGTTACAACGAAAGGCGGTCCTGTTACTGCGACGTATGCGATTTACCTGTTTATCTACAAAAACGGCTTTGAAGCGTATAAGATGGGGTATTCTTCAGCGGCGGCTATGGTGTTGTTTGTGATTCTTGCGCTGGTGAGCAAATTGCAGATGAAGCTGATGAGAGCTGATGAATCTGATAACTAGAATTGTGGAGAAATCGGAGAAAATAGAATGTCTGAAAAGCGAAGAACAACTATGGGCGTTTTAGGCTCA